>JAYVRT010000186.1:0-7647 GCA_043776025.1 Archangiaceae bacterium
GCGGCGCTGCGGGCGACCCACCCGCGGCTGATCTACTGCTCGATCTCCGGCTTCGGTCACCAGGGAGATCCGGCGTACGCGGCGCTGCCCGGCTACGACGCGATCGTCCAGGGGCTGTCGGGGCTGCAGCACGTCACCGGCCACCCCGACGGGCCGCCGACGCGCATCGGGGTGCCGATCTCCGATCTGCTCTCGGGGATGGCGGCGTTCCAGGCAATCCTCGCCGCGCTCTACACCCGCGAGCGCACCGGGGAGGGCGCCTTCCTTGACGTCTCGATGCTCGACGCCACCGCCCAGGTGCTGACTTTTCACGCCTCGAGCGCGCTCAACGCCGGGACGACGCCGAAGCGGCTGGGCAACCGCCACGCGTCGATCGCCCCGTACGAGACCTTCTCGGGCGCCGACGCGTTCTTCAACCTCGCCGTCGGCAACGACGCCCAGTTCGTCACGCTCTGCCAGCTGCTCGGTCAGCCACAGTGGGCGAAGGACGAGCGCTTCGCCACCAACCCCGCCCGGGTGAAGCACAGCGACGAGCTCTCGCCGCTGCTGCAGGGCGTCTTTGGCACGAAGAGAGCGGGCCAGTGGGTCGAGCAGCTGAGCCGGGCGGGGATCCCCGCGGGGACGATCGCCACCGTGAACGAGGTGGTGGCCCACCCCCAGCTGAAGGCGCGGGGAAAGCTGCTCGAGTTCACCCATCCGACGGCGGGACCGCTGAAGGCGATTGGAAGCCCGCTGCCCCAGGCTGCGTCGACCGCCACCGCCCCGCCGAGGCTGGGTGAGCACACCCGCGAGGTCCTCGGCCGGGTGCTCGGCCTTCCCGCGGGAGAGATCGACGCCTTGACCGCGAAGGGCGTGCTTAACTTCGAGCGGTGAAGACGGAGACCGAGGTCCCCTCGCTCGGGAAGGACGAGTTCACCGGCAAGGTGTTCGGCCGGTTCGAGGTCCTCTGCAAGCTCGGTGAAGGCGGGATGTCGCAGGTCTTCCTCGCCTGGCAGAAGAGCGTCGGCGGGTTTCGGCGCGCGGTGGTGCTCAAGCGGATCCTCGCTTCGATCCGCAACGACAAGGCCTTCCTTCGGATGTTCCTTCAGGAGGCGAAGATCACCTCGGGCCTGAGCCACGGGAACATCGCCGCGCTGCACGATCTTTCCCACGAGGGCGCTGAGCTGTTCATGGTGATCGAGTTCGTGCCCGGCGCGACCCTGGTCGAGGTCGCCAAGGCCTGCGCCACGGCGAGAGAGCCGATTCCGATCGGGCTCACCGTGGCGGCGGTGCGCGACGTCGCGCTGGCGCTGCATTACGCGCACACCTTCAAGGACAACGTCGGGCGCAGCAAGCCGGTGATTCACCGCGACATCGCGGAGAAGAACATCATGGTCGCCTTCGACGGGACGACGAAGCTGCTCGACTTCGGCATCGCCCAGCAGCAGGGCCGCCCGGGCCACACCCAGGTGGGAATGGTCAAGGGTACCGCCGGCTACATGTCTCCGGAGCAGGTGAAGGGTGAGCCGCTCGACGGGCGCACCGACGTCTTCTCGCTGGGGGTCGTGCTCCACGAGCTGCTCACCGGGCAGCGGCTGTTTCGCCGCGAAAACTCCGCGGCGGAGATCAACGCGCTGCTGATGGACCCGATCCCCGCCCCCAGCCAGAAGAACAAGGTGGTGTCGATGGAGCTCGACGCGGTGGTGCTCAAGGCGCTCTCGCGACAGCGAGAGCACCGCTTCGCCACCGCCCGGGAACTGGCGCTCGCGCTCGACCGCGCCGCTTCCCGGCAGATGTGGGATGGCGAGCAGCGGGCGATCTTCATCCAGCGCCACTTCCCCGACCGGCAACGGCAGATCCAGGCGTTGCTCGGAGACCCGGGGAAGACCGACCTCGGGGATCTCGTCGAGGAAGAAGAGGAGGAGCCTCTGGGGGCGCGGGACGCGCTGAAGACGGTGACCGTGTCGCGGGACAAGATCGACCGAGCGGTGGCGGTAGACCCCACCGGCGAGGGCACCGTGGAGGTCGACGAGGAAGAGCGGGCGCTGCTCACCGCTGGCCTGGATTCCACCGAAGAGGCGGAGACGATTCATGAAGACAAGGGCAGCCGGCTGCTGCGGTGGAAATCGAGGCGCACCCGGGAGTCGGCGCTCAGCCCCGCGCTGCTCGCCGCTGCGGGCACCGGAGCGGTGATCCTCGCGGTGATCCTGATGCTGCTGCTCTCGAAGGGCTGAAAAAACAAACCCCGCCTCGGTTTTCACCGGGCGGGGCCTGATTTTTGGGTCTGCTGTGGAGGCGGACGGGATCGAACCGACGACCTTCGCATTGCGAACGCGACGCTCTCCCAACTGAGCTACGCCCCCGTAACGACGCGCGGCAGATACCGGAGCACCCCTAAGGTGTCAACGCTCCTTGAAACCACATTGACTGAGGAAGATGCGGGTGCGATAAAAACCGGCCTCTTTCTCGATGCCTCCGACTACCACGAAGACGCTGAGCCCGGCCGAGCTCGCGAAGCTGGAACACGCTTTCGCGACCGATCCGGCCTCGGAAGCCTACCGCCCTCTCGCCGAGGCTTATCTCGGCATGGGCCGCTTCATGGAAGCGATGGTCGTTTGCAAGAAGGGCGTCAAAGCGCACCCGAGCAAACCCGACCCCCGCGTGTTGCTGGCGCGCGTCTACGCCGAGCAGGGAAAGGACAAGAAGGCGCTCGAGGAGCTAGCGGGCGCGATCGGCATCGCCCCCAACGACAAGCTGGTGCTCCGGATGACTGGCGCGCTGCAGCTGAAGACCGGCGAGGCGGACGCCGGGAAGACGAACCTGCTCAAGGCGTGGGAGATCGACCCCGCCGACGAAGACACCAAGGCGATCTTCAGCCAGTACAAGGTCGAGCTGCCCAAGCCGGCCGCGCCGCCGCCTCCTCCCGCCCCTGTCGCCCCGCCGCCAACCAACGGGTCGTCCAACGCCGCCCAGCAGCCGGTGAACGGGCAGGTTGGGCAGAGCGCTCCGAAGCTGCAGCCGGTGCAGGGACGGCCGTCGGCCCCCCGGCCCGCGGGCCAGCCGGCGCAGGCAGGTCGTCCCGCGGCTGCGCCCCGCAGGTCGTACGAGGAGACTCCTTCCGAGCAGAACGAGATCTCCGAGCTGTCGAATGTTCCGGCCCGCCGCCGCCGCAAGGCGAACACGGGCGCGGCGGTGACGATCGCGCTGTTCGTCCTGGTGATCGTCGGCCTGTCCGCCTACTACGGCATCGGCCAGTACAAGGCGAAGCGGGCCCGCGAGGTGAAGCGGCTGCTGCTGGCCGCGACCGACGCGCTCAAGGGCGACAGCTACGACTCGTACCAGAAGGCGTCGAAGACGGCCGAAGAGGCCCTCAACATGGACTCCGAGTCGGCCCAGGCCCATGCCTTCGCCGCCTATGCCTACGCGATCCGCTGGGGCGAGCACGGTGGCGACGAGACGGTGCGCAAGAGCGCCGAGGAGCACATCGCCGAGGCCAACCGCTTCAAGGGCAAAGAGCCGATCTCCCAGCTGCTGGCCGCCGAAGCGCTGATGGGCTTCTACTCCGGCAAGGGCGGCCCGGCGGCCAAGAACCTCGGCGTCACCGTCGCCGAGCTCGAGGCCAGGGGCGCCCGGCCGTCGCTGCTCTACCTGACGCTCGGGTTGATCCAGATGAACCAGGGAGACCTCGACGGCGCCAAGGAGAACCTCGAGAAGGCGCAACAGGCGGCCTCGGACGATCCGCGCGTCTATGCCGCCCTGGGGACGCTGGCCCGCCGCCGCGGCAACGACGGCGACGCGCTCAAGAGCTTCAGCACCGCGCTCAAGTACACCCGCAACTCGCACCCCGAGGCGCTGGTCGGCACCGCGCTGCTGATCCTCGATCAAGAGAACCCCGCCGGCGGCTACATCTCGGCGTCGAAGTACCTCAAGACGCTGCTGGAGTCCGAGCCGCCTCCCTCGCCTCGGCAGCTGGCGATGGCGCACATGGTCCGCGCGTTCCTCGTCTCGCGCGTCGCCCACGACATCAAGCTGTACGACAACAAGGACTTCCAGAAGCAGCTCGCCGACGGCACCGGCGTCGATGGCGACGCGGCCAAGGCGAAGAGCGAGATCACGAAGGAAGAGGATCTCGCGATGCAGGACAAGAACAACCCGGAGCTCTTCCTCGTCAAGGGCAAGCGCCTGGTCTACGAGGACAACGTCCCCGGCGCGGCCACCGAGATCCGCAAGGCGATCGCGATCAACGCCGAGCGCGCCCACTTCCACGTCGAGCTCGCGAAGGCCTTGATGCGCAAAGAGGGCAGCGAGAAGGAAGCCGAGGAGGCGATCAAGAAGGCGATCGGCCTCGTCGGCGAGACCCCGAAGCTGATGACGCTGCTCGGCCAGATTCTCTACAAGCAGAAGAAGGTCGACGAGGCGCTCGCTCAGTACGAGAAGGCGGTCAAGGATCCGAAGACCAAGAACGGCGAGGCCCGCTTCGCGCTCGGGATGATCTACCGCAACGACAAGAAGGACCTGATGAAGTCGTACGAGAACTTCGACCGCGCGGCGGGCGACTTCGTCGGCGACACGCTGATGACCGCGTCGTCGTACGACGAGGCCGGGATTTCGATCGAGCAGAAGGGCGACAAGGTGAAGGCGAAGGAAGCCTACGAGAAGTCGCTCAACGCCGAGCCGCAGTACGACAAGATCTACTGCGACTACGCCAGGTTCCTGACGAAGACGGACCCGGCCGCCGAGAAGGCCAAGATCAAGGGCGCCGCCGAGGCGTACCTGAAGCTCTCGCCCAAGGGCGAGTGCGCCGCGGAGATGACGCGCCTGAACCAGTAGTTGGGCGCGGTCGCCGGGCAGAATTTCTCATCCCCTGCCTCTTGAGAATCCGGGAGCCGCTCGCTATGGGAGGCCCCGTGCGCGTCTACCGCTTCGCCGTTGCCACCGCCGTCGCCACGTTCATCCTCACCATCTTCGGGGGAGTCGTCAGCGTCACCGAGTCGGGGCTCGCGTGTCCCGACTGGCCGCTGTGCGAGGGCCGCTACATCCCGCGCATGGTCGACGGGAAGCAGTTCGAGCACTCGCACCGCATCGTCGCCTCGTTCGTCGGAGCGATGACCTTCGCGCTCTGCGCGCTGCTGGTGAAGTACCGCCGCAAGACGCAGCCGTACCTGGTGAAGATGGGCGTCGCCGCCGCGGTGCTGGTGACGATTCAGGCGCTGCTCGGGGCGCTGACGGTGATCTTGAAGCTGCCCTGGTGGGTGGTCTCGGCCCACCTCGCCGCGGCCACCGCGTTCTTCGTGCTCGCGACGAGCATCGCGTTCCTCGCCCACCCGGACCGGGCGGCGCCGACGCTGGCCCAGCGCTCGCTCGCGCGGGCGATCCTCCCCGTCGCCGGGCTGATGTACCTGCAGGTCGTCGCCGGCGGAGTGATGCGCCACCTGCGCGCCGGGCTCGCGTGTGGCTTCGACATTCCGTTCTGCAACGGGTCGATCTGGCCGATCTCCGGCGGGCTCGAGGTGCAGCTGCACATGGTCCACCGGACGCTCGGGGTCATCGCCGCGCTGGCGGTGCTGGGGCTGATGCTGTGGCTGTGGGGCCGGCCCGAGGCCTCGCGCGCGGTGAAGGCGGTCGCTGGGTTTGCCGGGCTGCTGGTGGTGCTGCAGGTCGGGCTCGGCGTGATGACGGTGCTGCTGTCGCGCGAGCTGATCACGATCAACGTCCACTCCTCGGTGGGCATCGGGCTGATGTCGGTGCTGACGGCGCTCTTCTGGCTTGCCGCCCCGGCGACCGCGCCCCTGGCGGTGCGGGAGAGCCCGTCCGTTCCCGCGGGCGCGGTGGAGGCCTGATGTCGGCATTGATGGCGACGGTGGCCGCGCCGCCCGCGACGGCGCGCGACTTTCTTCAGCTGACCAAGCCGCGGCTGTCAGGGCTGGTGCTCTTCACCACCGCCGGAGGGATGTTCCTCTCGGGCGAGAAGCTCTCGCTGGCGCAGTGGCTGGTGACGATGGGCGCCACCGCCGGCGTCGTCGGAGCGGCCAACGCCTTCAACTGCTACCTCGAGCGGGACAGCGACCGGTTCATGGCGCGCACCGCGACCCGGCCGTTGCCGGCGGGGCGGATGGAGCCGAAGGTGGCGCTGCTGTTCGCCTTCGCGCTCGCGCTCGCCAGCCTGCCGGTGCTGGCGTTGGTATCGAACCTGCTCACCGGGGCGCTCGGGCTCGCGGCGTTGCTGTCCTACGTGCTGGTGTACACGCCGATGAAGGCGCGGACGCACTTCGCGATGCTCGTCGGAGCGGTGCCGGGAGCGCTCCCGCCGCTGATGGGGTGGACGGCGGCGACCGGGAAGATCTCGGTGCCGGGGCTGGTGCTGTTCGGGATTCTGTTCTTCTGGCAGCTGCCGCACTTCATCGCGATCGCGCTGTTCCGGAAGGATGAGTACCAGCGGGCGGGGTTGACCAGCCTGCCGCTGCAGAAGGGCGACGCGACGGCGCGGGCGATGGCGGTGGTGTACCTCGCGGCGCTGCTGGCGGTGAGCGTGCTGCCGTTCGTGGTCCACGTCGCCGGCTGGCTCTACCTGGCGGTGGCCGCGGGGCTCGGGGGCTGGTTCATGGCGATGGGGCTGCGCGGGTGGTTGCGCCGGCTCGACGCCAAGTGGGCGCGGCAGTTTTTTCTCGTGTCGCTGGTCTACCTGACGGGCCTGTTCGTCGCCCTCGGGGTAGACGGCGGGCTGCGCTGATTCGGCCCGGTTTTGCGGGGCATGACAACCTCGCCTCGGGGCTTGTGTGGGGGTAACCCCATCGGCTACATCACAAAACGCTCCGGGGCCGGAGGGCGGGCGTCTCAAAGCGTTGATTGATGGTGGGTTTCATGGGGCAGGCCAGAACGCTGCAGCAGTGGTTGGCGTGGGTGCCTCGTGTGCATCCAGAGACGGGCGTACAGCAGGTGAAGGGCCGGTGGATGGCGGCGACGCCGGACAACGCGCTGCACACATTCGAGGGTGGGGGAGAGGTATCCGAGGTAGGAGAGCGGATCATCTCGTTGGTCGATGGAAGGCGAACGGTGGGGGAGATCGTGTCGATACTGCAGGCTGAGTTCGAGGTCGCGCAGGCCGAGTGCGAGCAGCAGACGGTTCAGTTCATCGAAACACTGGTTTTGAAGAAGGTTCTGGCTCCGATCTGAATCGGGGACGGCGGGCGCGGTACCAAAGCAGGGCTCCTAAAGGCTCTGCAGGATGAGAAACATGCGAGCAAGTGCGATGAAGCTTTGGTTTGCGGTCGGCGCGGTGGCGCTGGTGGTGTCCGGCTGTAGCTGCCCCGGCGATCAGCGCTGTGACATCACCGTGATCTCCCCGAAGGACGGGGACACCGTCACCCCGATCACCGACGTCGTCGTCACGGTCAAGGACCAGAACGGCAAGGTCGAAGAGCTCGACAAGGCCACCATCTGCACCCGGCTCGTCAGCGCCACCGAGTGCTCGGTGCCTCGCGACGGCACGCTTGGCGCGGACCAGGTCACGTTCAAGGACGTCACGCTCGAGCCGGGCGACAACTTCGTGAAGGTGTTTGTCGGCCAGAAGGGGACCAGCTGCACCTCGACCAAGAGCATCCAGGTGACCGTGCCGGCGAACAGCGTCGCGCCGAAGGTGCTGACGATGGCGTTCCCCCAGGACGTCAA
>JAYVRT010000187.1:0-2343 GCA_043776025.1 Archangiaceae bacterium
GGGGGCGGAGGTCAGCCGCTCGAGCAGCAGGTCTTCGTCGATGCCGCGCTCTTTGAGCAGCAGGGCGGCGCGGTTCTCCACGGTGAACATCGCCAGCAGCACATGGGCGGTGGTCAGGCGCTGGTTGACGGTGCGGGCGATGTCTTCGGCTTCGGAGATGACCTGCGCGAAATCACTGCTGTCGACCATGAGGCGGCATCTCCACGCGTGGGGCGGCTCCTAACGTGTACACCCGCGGGATCGTTGGGGCAAAAAAACTGCTACAGGGTGTTACGGGTTTGTTAACTCTCGTTGCGACTCGCGAGTTGAGCTTGAAATCAAAGGTCCGTTCGCGCGTTATCCGCCCGCCTTGTTGACCTCTCTCGCCCTCTCCGCCGGCGCCTACCTCGATCCCTTCTCGGCGATCCCAAAGGCGGTCGAGAAGCGGGCCTGGGTCGCGCCGCTGCTGTGGCTGATGCTGACCACCGCGGCTTCGGGCGCGGCCTTCGCCACCCGGCTCGACGCCTCGTCCGAGGTGCTGCCGAAGATGGCCGAGGCGGGAGACCTGGCGAAGGCGTCGGAACGGGAGGTCAACGAAGAGGTCGAGCAGGCCGAACGGATCACCCTCGTCGCCGGGGTGGCCAAGGGGATCGTGGGGATGCCCCTGGCGGTCCTCTTCATCGCGATCGCGCTGAAGTTCATCTCCTGGCTGATGGGGAAGAAGGCCTTCTTCGGCGCCTGCTTCACCACCGCTGCGCTGGCGATGCTGCCGGTGGCGCTCTTTTACCTGCTGTCGGCGGTGATCGCATTGCGGCAGGACGTGGTCGTCCCCGCCCAGGCAGGGAAGCTGATGCCCACCTCGCTGCTGGCGCTGGTCGAGGCGTCGGGCCCGGGCGTCACCCGGATGCTCGGCGCGGTCGACTTCTTCAACCTCTGGTCGGCGGGCCTGCTGGGCCTGGGCTTCGCGGCGGCGACGAAGATTGGGAGCGGCAAGGGGCTGGTGCTCGGGCTGTTCTTCTACGTGCTGTTCGCGGCGGCGGTGCTCGTCGGCCTGCCAGGCCTGACCGGAGGCCCCAGGTGATCGCCGCCCTGGTGGTCGCTTCGCTGCTCGCCGCGCCGATCACCCTCGAGGAGGTGAGGGCGGCCTCGCGCGAGAATCTCCAGTCGCTGCAGGCGGAGCTCGACGTGGTCCGCGCCCAGGAAGCGGTGCGCGGCTCGCGCGCGTCGATTTTCCCCCAGCTGACGGGGCAGGCGCAGGCCGGTGCGTTCGTCTCGGGTCCGCAGGTGGTCGTCCTCCCCGACGGCACCACGGCTCCCGTGAACGCCACCACCTCGCGCGCGAACTTCGTCCTCGGGTTGACGCTGACCCAGCTGATCTACGACGGCGGCCGGTGGTGGAACCAGATCTCCCAGTCGGGCGCCGCCGCCGAGGCCTCCCAGGGCCAACTCGACGAGCAGCGGCTCGCCAGCCAGTTCGAGGCCGAGCGGCGCTTCTTCGAGCTGCTTCGATCCCAGCAGGCCCACGAGGTCTTCAAGCAGACCGTCGAACGCAGCCAGCTGCAGCTGGACCGGGCGAAGTCGCTGTACGAGGCGGGCCGCGGGCAGAAGCGCGACGCGCTCGACGCGGAGGTGAACCTCGGCAACGACCAGATCTCCGTCCTTCGCGCCCAGCAGGCGATCGTCTCGGCGCAGGTCGACCTGCTCAACTGGCTCGCGCGGCCCACGGGCTCCGTCGAGGCCGTGGCCCCGGACTCCCTCAAGGGCCCGGTGGCGGCGGCGGGGCCGGACGCGGCGGCGGCCCTCGCCCTGGCGAAGGATCACCGGCCCCTGCTCAAGGCGCTCGCCAACCAGCAGCGGGCGGCGCAGCTGGGCCTCGACGTCACCCGCGCCGCGTACTTCCCCCGGGTCTTCGGCACCGCGGGCTACACCCGGTCCTCGCCTTCCGCCGGCCCGTTCTTCACCGAGCCGTCGAGGCAGAACTCCGCCAACTTCGGCCTCGTCCTCCAGTGGGACATCTTCAGCGGCTTCGCCACCAGCGCCCAGGTCGGCCGGGCGACCGCGGACCTGCGCACCGCCGAGCTCCAGCAGCAGCAGGCCGAGCGCGACCTCGGCGGGGAGCTGCGGCGCGCCGCCACCGCCCTCGACTCGCAGCTGCAGATCGCGATCCTCGCGGAGAAGAACCGCGCCGTCGCCGAGCTGAGCCTGAAGATCGCCGAGGAGCGCTTCAACGCCGGCGCCAGCACCACCCTCGAGGTCCGCGACGCGCAGACGAAGCTGACCCAGTCCCAGCTGACCCAGGTGCAGGGCCGGATCGACGTCGAGATCGCCCGGGCCAGCCTCTCGCGCATCGTCGGAGCCCCGCTG
>JAYVRT010000188.1:0-2335 GCA_043776025.1 Archangiaceae bacterium
TTCGGCGCCGGGGTGCGCAAGGGCGAGGTGGAGCAGGCAGACGCGGTCGACGTCGCGCCGACGCTGGCCTCGCTGATCGGAGCGCCCCCTCCGGCGGCGAGCATCGGGCGGGTGATCCCCACCCGTTGACGAAAAGGTCACGCCGATTCCCATACCCGGTGCCCAGCGAAAGGGCCTAAACCCCGCGCAACTTTAGGACGGGAGGCCCACCTTGAAGTCGATCGCCACGCTGTTGCTGTTCATCGCCACGCTCGCGCACGCCCAGGCGCCGGAAGAAACGGGCGGCGCGATGGCGGCGGACGCCGGCGTGGCCCTCACCCCGGAGCAGACCGCGCCCGCCCCCGCACCGGTCCCCGAGGCAGTGCCGTGGTGGAAGCACTTCGAGCCCTACGGGTACGCGAAGATCGGCGTCTTCTACACGCTGCCGACCCGCGACGAGCAGATCCCCGGCGGCAATGGAGGCTTTCGCGTCGCCTCGCTGCGGCTGGGGATGCTCTACAAGCCGATCGACAACCTCACCGTCGAGGCCTCGATCGAGGGCGCCTATCCGTCGCCCCGCGCCGACGATCCTTCGAGCGGCAGCCGCATCGTCGCCGTCCGCGACGCCTTCGCCTCGTACCAGATCTGCAGCGGGCTGGTGGTCACCGCCGGCCAGTTCAAGGCCCCGTTCTTCGCCGAGGTCCTGCTGCCGGATGCGCAGCTGCCCTTCACTTCCCGGTCGGTGATCAGCGAGGGCTACTCCGCGCCGGAGTTCGCCTCCCAGCGCGAGCCGATGACGCTCGATCGCCAGGTGGGAGTGAAGCTCTCCTCGCGTCGCCTCGGGAGCACCAACATCGGCTTCAAGTACGCGGTGGCGGTGGTCAACGGCAACGGGCCGAACCAGCTGTTCAACGACAACAACTCGGTCGCGCCCGTCGGCCGGGTCGAGCTCGAGCTGTTCGAGCACGTCACCATCGCCGCCAACGGCTACTACAACCAGAAGTCCGAGGGCGTTCGCCCCAACCGGCTGATCTCCAACAACATCGGCTACGGCGCCGACGTCACCGCCCATGCGATCGGCTTCAACGTGCTCGTCGGCTACATCGGCCGCAGCACCACCTACGGCTCGGACGTGCTCAAGCCGGACAGCGCCACTGGAATCCTCGGGCAGGTCTCGTACCTTCACCAGCCGACCGGCCTTTCGGGCGGGGTGCGCTTCGCCCTCTACAACCCGAGCGCGGCCGACCCGAATGACGACGTCACCGAGGTGTCGGTGATGCTCGGCTGGCAGCTGAAGGTCGCGCCGGTGCGGGTGGTGCTCCAGTACACCCACCGCGACGAGGCGCCCGGGGTGTCGGTTGCAAACGACGACCTCGATGCGATGCTCCAGGTCGCCTGGTAGCAAGGAGTCGCCGATGCGCAAGCTTCTCGTCGTCGTCGTCTTGTCCCTCGCCGGCTGCAAGGCGACGCCTCCGCCCGCCTCGGCGGTGAAGATCAGCTCCCGCACCGAGCTGATCGGCGGGAAGCGGGCGCTGGGCGAGGTCGGCGACTACAAGATCTCCAACGGGGTGATCCACGCGATCGTCCAGGACGTCGGCTTCTCGCGGGGCTTCGGCGCCTTCGGCGGCTCGCTGATCGACATCGACCTGGTGCGTGCGGGGAAGAACTCCTCGACCCAGGGGCCGGTGGGCAACGACTACTTCACCGAGATGTTCCCCGCCTTCTTCCTCCAGGCGATCGAGCCGTCGAAGGTCGAGGTGCTCGCCGACGGCAAGGACGGCGCGGCGGCGGTCATCCGCGTCAGCGGCAGCGGCGGCGACTTCCTCTCGCTGGTCAACAGCATCAACGACCTGCTCATCCCCCCGGTGAAGACCCAGTACACCGTCGACTACATCCTCGAGCCGGGGAAGCAGTACCTGAAGATCGTGGTCACCGTGACCAACGTCGACAAGATCGAGTCCCAGTACCCGCTGGCGATCCCCTTTGGCTTCGTCACCCTGCTCGGCGAGGGGCAGCGGCTCTTCGTCCCCGGAGAGGGCGGCTTCGACCTGCGCTACTTCCTCGAGGACGTCGTCTACAAGCGCGACAGCAAGCTCGAGGCGCTGCCGGGCGCGGTGAGCTCGATGTGGGCCACCGAGGGCAGCGGCGTCAGCTACGCGGTGGCGGCGAGCAAGAAGGGCGCGAGCTACATGTCGACCAACCCCAGCTTCTACGCTGGGGCGCAGAAGGACTCGCTCTTCATCCCGGTAGCGTACTCGAGCTTCCTCGGCAGCTTCTGGGCGAAGCCTCCGCCGGTGATCGCCCCGAAGGCGAGCTTCTCGTACGCGGCCTACCTCTCGGTGGGCAACGGCGACGT
>JAYVRT010000189.1:0-2334 GCA_043776025.1 Archangiaceae bacterium
GAAGGACCCGGCTCGCCGACCGCAGTCGCTGCTTCGCGCGTCGGGCTCTCCCCGGGCGCCAGAGGAGCAACGCCATCACCCACGCCAGGGTCAGCTTGAGGAAGCGCTCGATCGCTTTCACTTTCGTTTGCCGCCCGTCCGACGGAGGACGGGGAGGGCGGCCGAGGTTGAGCATTGGCGCGGCCCACCGGTCAAGCGCCCGGCAGTTCCAGATTGACCGCCGCGGGAAAAGCCAGCACCGTCCGCGAATGACCCGCAGCATGACTGGCTTCGGCCTCGGAAAGAGCGCGATTGGCGCCGAAGAGCTCACCGTCGAGCTTCGGTCGGTGAACCACAAGTTCTGCGAGGTGAAGGTCCGTCTGCCGCGGGAGCTCTCCGCGCTCGAGCCGGTGGTCGCCAAGACGATCAAAGACAAGCTGGCCCGGGGCGCGGTCGATGTCTCGCTCAAGCGGGCGGCGCGCTCAGCCGCGGGCAACGTCCCGACCGTCGACGCTGGTCTGGTGCGCGAGTACCGGCGCGCTTTCAGCGAGATCGCCGCGGTCGCTGGAGTGCCCGACGAGGTCAGCGTGCGCGACCTCGCGACCCAGCCGGGAGTGATTCGCCTCGAGGAGCAACAGGTGAACGTCGAGGACGCGGCGAAGGCCGCAGAGCAGGCATTGGGCCAGGCGATCCACGCGCTGACCGCGATGCGCGAGGTCGAGGGACGGTCGCTCGCCGCCGATCTCACCAGCCGGCTCGCCTTCGTCGCCAGCACCGTCGCCGAGATCCGCACGCTGGCCCCGCGCTCGGTCGAGGAGCACCGCCATCGCTTGCAAGAGCGCGTCACCGAACTCGCCCAGGGGATCGCGATCGATCCCGCGCGGCTGGCGCAGGAGATCGCCTTCTTCGCCGAGCGCACCGACGTCGCCGAGGAGCTCACCCGCCTGGCCTCTCACCTCGAGCAATTCGACACATTGCTCAAGGCAAAAGAGCCCACCGGCCGAAAGATGGATTTTCTCGTCCAGGAAATGCACCGCGAGGTGAACACCACCGGGTCGAAGAGCCAGCATCCCGAGATCTCCACCCGAATCGTCGCGCTCAAGGCCGAGCTCGAACGGGTCCGCGAGCAGGTTCAGAACGTCGAATGACAATGAAAGACAATACACACAAATCAGATGTGCCCCAGCCGGGAATTCTGCTCGTGCTCAGCGCTCCATCGGGGGCAGGGAAGACGACGCTTGCCCACCGGCTCCTCGCCGAGCTGCCGAAGGCGCAGTTCTCGATCAGCTACACCACGCGGCCGCCGCGGGGCGCGGAGATCAACGGCAAAGACTATCACTTCGTCGACACCCAGGCCTTCAACCAGCGCATCGAGTCGGGCCAGTTCCTCGAGTGGGCTGAGGTCCACGGGCATTTCTACGGCAGCGCCCAGGCGGTGGCCGACGAGGCAATGCAGACGCGTGGGATCGCGGTCTTCGATATCGACGTCCAGGGGGGAAACGCGATCAAGCGCAAGCACCCCGATGCGGTGTTGGTCTTTATTCTGCCACCCTCGCTGGAAGAGCTCGAGCGCCGCCTGCGTGATCGCAAGACGGACTCCGATGATGTCATCGGCCGCCGGATGCTCGCCGCGAGGGCGGAAATCGAAAGAGGGACCCAGAGTTACGACTACTTGGTGATCAACGACGACCTCGACCGGGCCTTTGCCGATCTGAAGTCGATTGTGATCGCCGAACGGTGTCGGAGAGGCCGGGCCGACCTCTCCGGGCTGAAGCTCCAGTGGTCTCAAGGCCATGAAACTTAATGACATTTGGCGTGTCGGAGAAAAAACGACAACAGGACGTTGACAGCTGCCTCTTTGATCCGTAGATACGCCGCCCCTTCGCCAGTTCGGGTCGGGGCTGGCGGGCGGGTTGGGTGGTGGGTAGGAGCCGAGTTTCCCTGGAAATCCGGAGTCAGTTTCGCAACAACTCGATCGTCGTTCTGAGCCAGAAAATCGGCGCTTGACACGAGAGGGTGGCTGCGGGTAGAAGCCGCGCCCCCGAGCAAATCGGGACAGCAGTTCGCTCTTTGAAAACTGGATAGCAAGCCCAAGATGTACTGCGGAAACCGCAGTCAATTCTTGAAAGCACAGGCAGTGGAGCAATCCACACCTGATGCTGTTGAACACACGTATTAATCGCAACATCGCAAGATGTTCGGTGAAGTGCCAAGTTCAAATAAACCAAATCATTGGAGAGTTTGATCCTGGCTCAGAACGAACGCTGGCGGCGTGCCTAACACATGCAAGTCGAGCGCGAAAAGGGCAACCTGAGTAGAGCGGCGCACGGGTGCGTAACACGTGGGTAATCTGCC
>JAYVRT010000190.1:0-7605 GCA_043776025.1 Archangiaceae bacterium
CCAATCTCCCTGGCTCATCTTGTCCATGCCTCCGCGTAGGCCGCGGGGCGGACATTTCTCCTGAGCAGTTAGCCGGACGTTTCTCCTGAGCTACAACACTCCTCCACCTGCGATACCGCCCGCGGTGCTCGGCCCGAGGCCCACCCCGCTGCTGCTGCTGGCGCAGTTCTAGGGTGACGGCCGCGAAGTTGGGGGACCTGCGGTCATCGGGTCGCGACGTTGACCGCGCCGTCTTCGGTGCCGACGAGCACGCCGTTGTTGCGGACGGCCGCGACTGCGGTGGGCGCAGAGCCTCCCTCCCAGAGCACCTTGGTGCGATCTCCTTCGAGCAGCACCAGCGCCGTCGCGGTCGCGGCGAACCAGCGGGTCCCGAGCCGGAAGCACCGCTGGACGCCGGGGACCCGCCAGGAGTGAATCACCGCGCGGGATTCGACGCTCCAGGCCTGCACCTCGTCCGGCTGGCCGACCGTCACCACCGCGCGCCGATTGGCGTCGAGCAGGGCCATCGGCACGTCGACGCGGGTCAGCTTCACCGGCGTCGTCGCCTTGGCGTCGGCGAGGGTCACCTCGCGCATCGCTCCCTCGAGGCTCAGCGCCAGCAGCCGGCGGCCCGCCTCGTCGAGCTCCGAACGGCTCGCCCAGCCCGGCTCGGCGTCGACCGGAGTCAGGCGGCGTACCTGCTCTCCCGCAGCGACGTCCCAGAGCGTGGCCTGGCCCTGCTGCTCGAGGACGATCGCCCGCCGGCGATCCGGCAACGGGTAAACCGTCTGCACCGAGCAGTTCTTCTGCAGCAGCTTCGCGTCCCCGTTCTTCAACTGGAGCGCAATCAGGTGGGTGACGAAGCTCCCCGGCTCTCCGGCGACGAGGATCCAATCGTCTCCGAGCACCTCGACTCGGGAGACGTCGCGCATCTGCTTGAGCCACGGAACGCTGCCCAACAGCGGCCGGCCGGTCTCGAGGTCCCGCACCATCAGGCTGTCGGCGTCGCTGCAGAACACGCGCTTGCCCTCGGGGTCGAAGGCCAGCAGCCGCTGGGTCGCCTCGAACTTCCGCAGCACCCGGCCGGTGCGAATCTCGAGGAACTCCACCGTCTGGTTCCCCGCGTCCACCACCACCCGCCGGCTGTCGGGGTGGAGCAGCACCCGCCGGGCGCCATCGGCGCGAGGAAAGCGGCAGACCTCGGCGAGCGTGTCGAGCTCACCGATGACGAAGGCATCACCCCGCTCCGCCAGGTAAAGGCGGCCGTCGGCGGAGGTGCTGAGCGTCGTCACCGGCATCGCTACATCCCCTTGGGCAGTGGCGCCGCCTCGGCCAGCGGCTCCAGAGTCAGGTCGATGTGGTCGACAATCACCTCGCCCTCGCCTTGAAAGGTAACCGGATTTTTTCCGAATGCCGCGTAGGCGACGACTTTTCCGGCCGCGTCGAGGCCGTAGGCGCACAGATGACCCCGGCTCCCCTGGGGTGGGTAGAACTCGGCGAAGAGTTTCTCCGCGGTCAACTCCACTTTGCCGAACAGGTGCGCCTCGACCGGTACCGGGGAGCACGGCTCCTCCATCACCACGAAGAACGATTTCGCCACCTTCGTCTTCCCCGGGCTGAAGTTGCCGAAGAACTCGACTTCAGCGGTCTTCGACTTCGCGCCCGTGGGCGACACCGCAGGGGCCTCGGAGGCAGCCACGCGCTTCGGCTCGTCCTTTTTCGGGCAGGCGGTAAGACTCAACAGCGCGACGACGACCAGGGCCGGAGCTCGCATGCCGTGCTTCTTAGCCCGACTGCCCTGGCGCTGCGGCCCGGTCGCACGGCTGTTCGCTTGCGGGTCGAGCCGCTAGGGTCGCGGCGGTGTCGCTCAGTGCGCAACAACTGCTTGCGAGGCAGACCACGCGTGGGTGGCTCGCACTGGCGCCAGAGGCACGCCACGTCGTCATCGATGCTCTGCTCGAGGTCGCCCCCGCAAATCTCCTGCTCGCCTCGACTGTCGGGCACGCCAGCAGCCCGCTGCCGTTCTTCCTTCACCAGCCGACGCAGCTTGGTTTTCACCTCGTCTTCGGGGAACGGTTCCTCTTTGGCGTCAGCGATGCGTGCCAGGACCGGTGCCGGCAGTACCGCGCCGACGTGGCAGATGATGAGGACGGGGACTGGCACCGCGAATCGGCCGCTGAGGTGCTCGCCGAGGTGGCCCGGATGCAGCCGGCGCACTTCGCTGAGGTCGCGCCGTTCTTCATCGCCGAGAGTGAGCTCGATTCGAGTTGGTGGTCGAGGTTGGGCTTTTCGAATGCGCCGAGCGACCCCGGCCTCGATGCGGCGATGGGGGCGCTCGCCGGGCGGGGCTGGCGGCTCCCATCCGAAGCGGAGCTCGAGCTCAACCGGTTGCTGCGCGGGATCGCCCCTGACCCGAGAGACTGGCCGTCGATCGAGTCCGGCCGGTGCGCCGACAGCTGGCACCCGAACTACGTCGGAGCCCCGGGAGATGGCAGTGGGTGGGGCAGCGCGTCGACCGTCGTCCGAAGCTGGGGCTCCTACGTCTGGGGAGACAACGCCCCCCTTCAGGTCAGCCGGCGGCAGAGCGTCGGCGCCTCGTCGGTGCGGCCGGCGATTTCGTTGCTTCCCTTGAAGATCGCCCGGGATCCGCTGGCCCTGGCGGCGCGCGCCGCACTGCCACCGCTGACCGATGCCTGATGGGGTGCGGCCGGCGTGCCTTCTGCGAGCAGCGGCTACTGCGCCTTTTGCAGCACCGAGTCCTTGTGGCCCCGCAGCACCCGCAACAGCTTCACCTTCACCTGAGGCGGCTCCCAGGTGAACTGCCACACCGAGGACCAGCCGAACGCGCTTGGCGCACCGCCGGCCTCCGAGGTGTCGCCCTGATCGCGCACCACCTTGCGCGCCTGGTGAATCACGAACTCGTCGAACTCGTTGTCGCCGGAGTGCTCGAGCACCGTCGCCTCCGCGAGCGCGCCGTCGCCGTCCTGCCGGAGCATCATCACCGTCTTCAGCCGTGGGCGGCTGACCTGGTCCTTGATGATTTGGCTGAAGGCCATCGTCTGCATCCCCGCTTCGAGCATCCGCTGGTCGTGCGGGTCGCCCAGTTGGCTGCCGCCGCGCTCGAGCGTCCGCCCGAAAGAGGACTCGTTGAACTGCCGCGCCTGCTCCGGGTCGCCCATCGGGTTGCCGGTCTTGGCGAAGCGCTCCGCGGGGGCGACGTAGGTGTCGACCACCTCCTGCTTGAACGTCTCCGCCGAGGTCTGCTTGCTCAGCTGCACCTTCGCGCCCTTGAAGCCCTCGGCGAGGTCGGCGCCGAGCCGGGTGAAGTACGGGTCCACCAGGCCGCTGTTGCGCTGGGCGGTGGCGACCATCTCGCCGAGCACGTCGTCCAGCTTCACCTTGCTCCGCTCCGCCGTGTACTCGTTGACCGCCGCCACGTCGGGCTCTTCGCCCGGCCCGTTGCGCACGGTGTGGCCCGCGGCTTCGCTGTCGTCGCCCGCCCCCAGGCCTGGCAGCACCGTGCCGACCCGCGGGACGAGAAACGGCGAGCCGGCGCGCGGCGAATCAGCAGGAGCACCCACCGGGGCGGACGGCGCGCTCGCCTCGGCCACCGCGGCAGGCTCGGGCGCGGAGGCGGTGGCCACCGGGCGCTTCGCCGCCAGCCGGACGGGGCTCGGCTTCACCTGCGGCGGCGCCACCGGAGCGGGCGCCGGCGCCACCACCGCCTCGGCCTTTGGCTCCACCAACACCAGCTCGATCTCCAGCGGCTTTTGCTTTGCCACCGCCGCCGGGCCCGATGCGTTGCGCACCAGCATTACCGCCAGCAGCAGCGCATGCAGCACCAGCGACGCAATCAGCGTCCAGTGCAGCCGGCGTTGCTTCGGTTGGCTCACGTCCTCACCACTCGTTCTGGGTTACCACCGGCAGCTGCAGCGCGCGCTCCCGGTCGAGATCCAGGTTGCCGACGTGCAGCGACAGCGGCGACTGGACCCACTTGTAGATGCTCTGGGTGAACAGCTTGACGAACTTCGCCACCCACGCGTCGAGCTGCGCCGCGGGCCGGTCGGGGAACATCGTGCCCAGCGCCAGCCGCACTTCCGCCGGCGCCAGCTTCTCTCCCGCGAAGAGGTGAAAGCAGGCGTCGAGCACCACGAACGGCATCAGCTCGTCCTCGCCGACCTGGTTGGGCGCCAGCTCCGGGCCCGCGGGCCGGGCGATGACCTTCTTGATGCCCTCGTAGCCGAGCTTCTCCTGCAGGTAGTCGAGCAGGTACATCACCACCGTCTTCGGCAGGTTGGAGATGACCGCCAGCGCGCCCATCAGGTCGCCGCCGACGGTGGTGTAGCCGACCGCCTTCTCCGACATGTTCCCCGTCTGGAGAAACAGCCCGCCCGAGGTGTTGGCCCAGTTCCACATCCGCTGCGCCCGCAGCCGCGCCTGCACGTTCTGCCGGGTGACGGGGGTCAACTCCTTGCCGGGGCCGAGCATCGCCTTCGCCGCGTCCATTTCCCGCTCGAAGGCCTCGTCGATGCTGACCACGGTGAAGGCCACGCCGAGCTCCCGGGCGATGGTCGCCGCGGCGTCGCGGGTGCCGTCGGAGGAGAAGCGGGTCGGCATGTAGAAGGTCTCGATCAACGAGCCGGGGTTGGCCGGGCGCGCCCGCGCCGCGTACCGGTGGGCGATCAACAGCGTCAGCAGCGAGTCTCTTCCCCCCGACAGCGCGATGCCGATGCGGCTGAAGGCCTTCGTCTTCTCGAAGTAGTCGCCGATGCCCAGCGAGAGCGCGTCGAGCAGGTCCTCGCACAGCGCCTCGCGGGGGCTGCGCCGCTTGTCCGGCCCCGGGAGGAAGAAGCTGCTGTTGGGCGGCACCGGGTAGGTGAGGCCGTTGCGCTCGGTGCGGAAGTCCATCACCGGCAGCGTCGGCACCGCGGGGTGGGTCCGGGCGAACGACTCGCGGTCGCTGCGCCAGGTGCTGTTCTCGGTGCGCAGCCGGCAGGTGCGGTCGAGGTCCACCACCGCCGCGGTCCAGCCTTCGACAAAGCGGGGCGCCTCGGCGACCCACTTGCCGTTCTGGTTGATGAAGCCGCCGCCGTCGAAGATGAGCCCGTCGTTGGCGCCGACCGCGTTGGTGTACGCCAGGGTGCACTGGTGGTCGCCGGCGCGGGTGGCGACCAGCTCGCGGCGGGTGCCGTCGACGCCGATGCGAAACGGCGAGGCGGAGACGTTGATGATCAGCTCCGCCCCAGCGTAGGCGCGGCGGCGCAGCGGGCCGTCGGCGCTCCACAGGTCCTCGCAGACCTCGACCCCCAACACCCCGAAGTCGAAGCCGAAGAGGTAGTCGCCCAACGGGGTACCCGAGGCGTGCTGCTGCGCCATCCCCGGCAGCCCGCGGGCCAGCGTGCGCCCCTCGTAGAAGATGTTGTAGTCGGGCAGCTTCTCCTTCGGCACCAGCCCCCGCACCCGGCCGCCCGCCACCACCGCCGCGCAGTTGTAGCGAAGGCCCTGGTGGATCACCGCCACGCCGAGCACGAAGACGGTGGAGGTGGCCTCGGTGGCCTTGGCGAAGCGCAGCAGCTCGACCCACTGGCGGTCGACGAAGGCCTGCCACTGAATCAGGTCTTCCGGCGGGTAGCCGCCGACCACCGACTCGGGAAAGATCCCCACCGTCACCTGGGCGGCGGCCATCTGCTTCGCCATCGCCAACGCCCGGTCGACGTTCGACGCGAACGCGCCGACGGTGGTGTTGACGTTGGCCAGGCCGAGCTTCACCAGTCGCATACGTGTTTGACCCTAACAGCGAACCCGAGGCTTAGCCCCCCGCGGGGCTGCTTTCAGTTGACGAAGCCGTCGCTCCGCGGTGGTTTGAGGCGGGTCATCACTCCGGACACCTCTTCGAGCAGGCGCTGCATCCGCTTCTTCACGTCGAGCTCGCACAGCAAGGCGTAGCGGCGGGGCACGTCGCTCACCAGGGTACTGGCAAGGACGTCGACGAAGGCGCCGCCGCGCACCCGGGTGGTGACCTTGGTCAGTCGCGCGGCGACCTCGGGCGGGAGCCGGCCGGTCAGCTCGACCACCGCCTGGCGCAGCTGAGATTCCTCGGGTCCGTCGAAGGGCGCGTCGGGCAGCAGCTCCGCCTCGACCTCGCGGTACAGCCGCCCTTGCTGCTCCGGCCACTCCTGAATCAGGCGCGCGCGGCAGACGCCGGTGAGGACGACGTTGAACTTCCCGTCGTCGAGCTCCTGGTGAACCGAGACCGCACCGACCGACAACAGCGGGAGCAGCTCGGGACTGCCGCCGTAGTCGCGCTCCCAGCCGAGCGCCAGCTGGGCCATCGCGAAGACGCCGTCGGCGGCGAGCGCGTCCTTCACCAGGGTGCGGTAGCGCGGCTCGAAGATGTGCAGCGGCTGGGCCGCGCCCGGAAAGAGCACCACCGAGGGCAAGGGGAAGACCTTGAGCTTCCCTGCCGCGGCGTACGCTTTCTCCAGCGGACTCAGGCCGACTTCTCCGGCGCAACCGGGGCCGCCGGGCCCTGCGACCGGCTGCGCCACCACTGAATGATGCCGGGCAGAATCGAGAGGAAGACGATGACGATGATCACCTTCTCGATGTGCTTGCCAACCTCGGGGAACTGACTGCCGAGCACGTAGCCGAGCATGCTCATCGAGAACACCCAGGCCGCGCCGCCGATGACGTTGAAGGTGGCAAAGCGCCGGTAGGGCATCTTCGCCGCGCCGGCGACCACGGGGACGAAGGTCCGGACGATGGGCATGAAGCGGGCGATGATGATCGCCTTGCCGCCGTGCTTCTCATAGAAGGCCTGCGCCGCGAGGATGTGCTTCGGCTTGAAGAAGCGCGACTCGGGCTTGCTGAACAGCGCCGGACCCAGGCTCTTGCCAATGATGTAGCTGGTCGCGTCGCCGAGGATCGCCATTGGGATCAACAGCGCGTTGAGCATCAGAATCGACAGCCCCTTGTCGGTGCCGGCGTAGAGGCCGGCGGTGACCAGCAGCGAGTCGCCGGGGAGAAAGAACACCAGGGCGCCGGTCTCGAGGAAGATGACGGCCGCCAGCCCCGGGTAGCCCCAGGCGATGATTTCACCGGGGTTGCGGATCAGGTCGATCAGCTTGTGAAACAGGTCGATCATCCCTGCGCGCGTAGCACGCTGGCGGGCAAATCGGGATAGGGGTCAGCGGATCGTCCGCTGATCCCCTCCCACACCACTGCACGTGCGGGTCCGCATCCGGCGGTTCGGTTGGTTGAGGTTAGGTTGCAAGTCTCGGGACTCCCAGTCGGTCGTAGTAGCTGTTGGGCAGGGCCAGTTGAAGGGCCGGATGCGTGGCGGTCCTCCACCAGCGTCGGCAATGGGCAGCCGCTCCCCGTGAATCCCGGTACGGGACGGCCCGGACCTGAAGTTCACGGGAAACAGTCGTCCCTCGCTTCCACTGTTTGAGTTGTGCCGTTCGCAGACGGTGGCGAATCCACTCGTCGAGGCCCGCCAGGACTTTGGGCGTATCAGCCAACCGGAAGTACTTGTTGCCGAGCACGCTGGTTGATGTCGTGACGGTCGGACTGGTTGATGGCCATCATCGGGAGCGAGCGGTGGCCGTCGATCTCGATGATGGGGAT
>JAYVRT010000191.1:0-2331 GCA_043776025.1 Archangiaceae bacterium
CGGCTCGGGCGGCAGCAGGTCGCGGCCGTCGAGCACCCGGGCGGAGGTCACGCCGCGGTCAGGCCGGCCTGGAGCCGATCGATCAGGGGACGGTCTGCCTCGAGCGCGCGATCGCACATCGGGTAGAGCATGTTCTCTTCCTTCATATTGTGCTGCTGCATCAGGATCAGCAGGGTCTGCGCAGCGCCGGAGAAGGCGTCGGAGTTGCGCTCCCGAAGCGCCTGGGCCAGCTCGGAGAAGAGCGACCGCAGCTGCTCGTGCTCCATCCGCATCACCGTGGTCGGGCCGGAGACCATCCCGGTGGCTGCCTCGAAGGCGGGGAAGAGGGCGCTCTCTTCGCTGCCGAGGTGGAGCTCCATCGCGTCGGTGAACTTCCTCCAGAGCGCAGCAGCGTCGGCCCATCGTTCGGAAACGACGGCGTCTTCGGCCTGCACCCAGAGGTCGTCGCAGTGCTTGTGGTGCCGCCCGAAGGCGTCGGTGATCGTCCCCATCGGCTCCTGATAGCAGTCCGCCACTTAATAGACAAACACATCCATTGATGCCCCCCCCCCAACGTTCGGCCGGGCGGAACCGGTTTATCGGGGAAGCCGGGGCGAGCGGCGCCGGAGCGAAAGCGCCAACGCCAGCGCGCCGAACGTGGAGCCGCCGCTGTTGCAGCCGCAGCCTTTGGGCATCACCGGTGGCTCGGAGCCGCCGTCGCGGGTTCCGGCATCCGGCACACTTCCCGCATCGACGCCGGCGTCGGCTCCAGCGTCGGCGGGGCCAGCGTCCGGGGCTCCCGCGTCGGGCAGGCCCGCGTCGAAGCCAGCGTCGAACGACGGGTCGAGGGCGATCCGGCAGGCGAGCAGCTCTTCGGGGGACCCGACGCACAGCCCCGGGCGCTTGCTCAACGTGCCGTTGACCGCTTGCCGCGCGGTGTTGACCACCGCCACCACCAACTGGGCGCCGCCCGAGGTATCGACGGTCTGGGTGCCATCCTTCACCTTGCTCACCGTGAGCACGGTGGCGTTGAGGTTGTTTCGGCGGGCCGCGAGCAGCAGCTCCATGCCCTGGGTCTCGTCCTCCACGGTGGAGGGGTCGTCGATCAGCAGCGCGCCCATCGTCGGCCGGGTGTCGGCAGGCAGCTTGAAATACTGCGCCGAGGCGTAAAACACCCGGAGCACCATCAGCTGGTGCGGGGCAGTGGCCGCGGTCATCGCCGGCGCAGGGTAGGAAGCGCCGTTGGCGTAGGACTTCGACGGGTCGGCGGCGCCGGCGGTGTAAAGGTTCCAGCGAACGAATTCGCGCCAGGTGAGCGCAAAGGTCGACTGGTACTCGGCCTTGAGCAGCGCATCGAGCTGAATGATCCAGTGCGGGTTGGCGACATCGGCGGGCTCGGACGCCGAGCCCTGCCCGTTTTCGAGGTGCTCCCAGAGCTTGCGGATGATCGGCTGACCGTACTTCTCGGTGAGGAACTGGAAGAAGATCGCCGAGCCGTAGGCGAACGCGGGCACTGGCCCCGGCGGAGGCGAGTCGAGCGAACGATCGGGACGACTCATGAAGCCGGGGAGAAAGCCCTCGAAGTCGTTGGTCGAAGGGTCGAACTGCTCGGTCGCCCACACCGCGGTCCCCTCGACGATGACGATGTCCTGGCCGTTGTCGTACGCGTCCTGGATCCCGTGGAAGTACTCGTGGCTGCCGAGGATCCGCGTCGCCACGGTGGCGTTGGGGTAGCCGAAGCCAGCGAAGTCGTTCTCCTGGACCACGTAGCCGATGCACTTGTCGTTGGTGCACTGGTCGCTGCGAAACGCTCCGTCGGCGCCGGCGCCGAAGTCGAGCAGGTAGACGTCGAAGCGCTCGCTGCCGCCGTTGCTCGCCTGGGAGACGTCGCCCAGCGGCGCACGGAAGCCCAGCTGGGTCTGGTACTTCGCCGCGACCAGGTCGTAGACGCTGACCACCGACTCGGCCATGTCGGGGATGCCGTCGGCGTTGGCGTCGAGCACCGGCACGGCGTTGACGCCGGTGCGGGTGAAGTGAACGCGAAAGCCCGAGTCGGGCTCGTCGTAGTGCTCGACGCTGTCGGCCGGCAGGTAGCGCCACATCTCACTGCTCGAGGTGTCGGTTGGCCGCAGCTCATCGCGGCGCGCCTCGGCGTGCGGTGGCCGCAGCGGCAGCGGCTGCTCCGAGACACCGCACGCGGTCAGCGCCAGCAGCGCGCCGACGCTCAGTCGAGGAAGGACCATCGCACCCGAATCGTTCCGCCGAAGGCTCCGGCGCTGGGAGTCCCGCCGTTGCACAGCGCCTGGTTTGCCTCGGTGTCGTAGTAGCTGGTGACGAGCAACTTCACGTCGT
>JAYVRT010000192.1:0-7582 GCA_043776025.1 Archangiaceae bacterium
CGCAGCAGGGTGTAGCGGCCGTGGGCAGCCATGGGCGTCGAAAACTACTCGAGCACCGCGGTGAGGACCTTGAAGGTGCCCCAGGCAAAGGCGGCCGAGAGCGGCAGCGTCAGCTCCCAGGCGGTGAGGATGTTGCCCGCGACGCCCCAGCGCACCGCGGAGATCCGCTTGCTCGCGCCGACCCCCATGATGCAGGCGTTGATGCAGTGGGTGGTGCTCACCGGCACGCCGAAGTGGCTCGCGGTGAGGATCGTCAGCGCCCCCGCGGCCTCGGCGGCGAAGCCCTGCAGCGGGGTGATGCGGATGATCTTGGTCCCCATCGTCTTGATGATCCGCGTGCCTCCAGCGGCGGTCCCGGCGGCGATCGCCGCGGCGCAGACGAGGATCACCCAGAAGGGCACGCCGCCGTTGGCGGTGGGCGCCATCCACACGGGCAGCGTCTGCGCCCCGTTGGCCACCCAGGCCAGCAGCGCGAGGGTGATGATCCCCATCGACTTCTGGGCGTCGTTGCTGCCGTGGCTGAAGGCCATCGTCAGCGCCGAGACCAGCTGCAGCCGGCGGGAGACGCGCACCACGGTCTGCGGCCGGGTGCGGCGGAAGATCCACATCAGCGCGACCATCAGGAAGAACGCGGCGATGAAGCCGAGCGTCGGTGAGAGCACCAGGGGCAGCAGCACCTTCTGGCCCAGGGCTCTCCACTTGAAGGCGTCGATGCCCGCGTGGGCGACGACCGCGCCCGCCAGACCGCCGATCAGCGCGTGGGAGCTCGAGGAGGGGATGCCGTAGAACCAGGTGAGGATGTTCCACGCCGAGGCGCCCAGCAGCGCCGAGAGGATCACCACCTGGGTCACCGCGGCCGGGTCCGCCAGGCCCGAGGAGATCATCTTCGCCACCGCGGTGCCGGCGAGCGCGCCGCCGAAGTTGAGCAGCGCCGCGAGGAGGATCGCCGTCCGCATCGGCAACACCCCGGTCGAGACCACGGTGGCGATCGCGTTCGCCGCGTCGTGGAAGCCGTTGATGTAGTCGAAGACGATCGCCGCGAGGACCACCGCGGCGAGCAGACCCAGGGTCATCGGCTTACCCGTGTTTGACGGCGATGTTGGCCAGCGTCCCGGCGACGTCGTCACAGTGGTCGACGGCGTTCTCCAGGTCCTCGAGGACCTCTTTCTCTCGCAGCAGCACCTTGGCGTCGACCGCTGGATCCTTGAACAGCTGGCTCACCGCGGCGCGGAACACGGCGTCGGCCTCTTTCTCGAGGGCGCGCAGCTTCCGCCCGTCGTCGAGCAGGTCGGCGTAGGCGTGGGAACGCAGCTTCGGCAGCGCGATCTTCAGCACCGAGGTGCAGCTGACGAGGGTGTCGATCAGCTTCTGCATCGGCTCGGTCGGCCGGGAGACGCCGTAGAGCACCGCGGCGCGCGCGGCGAGGTTGGTCAGGTCGACGACGTCGTCGAGCTCGCCCGACAGCTTGTGGAGATCCTCGCGATCCAGCGGGGTGACGTAGGTGCGCGCGAGCGCGTCCTCCATCTTCCGCACCAGGTCGTCCGCCTGGTGTTCGATCACCTGCACCGCGTCGCGCACGTCCTCCGGACGGGAAGACGGGTCCTTGAACTTCGAGAGCGCGAGCGCGGCTTCGTGGCAGGCGGCAGCCTGGCTCTCGAGCAGGACGTAGAAATGATCCTCGCGGGGGAGGAGCCAACGGACCATTCCCTGGAGCGCCATGCCCATCGGACTAGGCAACGGCGCCTGACCCGTCAAGCAGTACCGCCGAAGGGTTCAGCGCTTGCTTCCGAGCGCGATCGCGAGGTGCGCGACCTCTTTCGGCAGCCCGATGCGGGCCTCCTCCGCCATCGCGCCGCGCAACAGCTGCTTGGTGTACGCGTAGCCCTCACCGGCGAGCTCGGCCAGCTGAGCGGCCCGCGCGATCGCCGCCGGTAACAGCGCCTTGGGCGCGTGGAGACTCTCCGCCACCCCGAGGGTGATCGCCTCCGCCGGCGAGAACACCCGGCCGTGGAGGACCAGCTGGGTCAGGTGCTGAGACGGCACGCAGGACCGGGCGCTGATGATTCCGAAGGTCGGCACGAAGAGCCCACCGGGCACTTCGTTGAGGCCGTACTTGAACGGCCCGTCGGCGAAGAGCCGGACGTCGCTGCACAAGCCGAAGATCGCCCCAGCGCCAAGCGCGTGGCCGCTGACGGCCGCCACCACCGGCTTGGGGAAGACGAAGAGCTCGACCACCACCTCGCCGAAGCGGGTGATCAGCTTCTGCAGGTCAATGGGGGGCAACGTCGGCATCACCTTCAGGTTCAGACCCGCGGAGAAGTAGCCGGGCCGCCCGGTGAGCACCACCGCGGTGGCGTCCGAGGCCTTGAGCTCCGCCAGGGCCTTCGACAGCCCGTCGAACTCGCCGACGAGGACGGTGTTCGCCTTCCCGTCGTCCATCGACAGCACCGCGATCGGCCCTTCCCGCTTGATGATCCATTGACCCATGGGCGAGCTCGTACGCGGGGTTTTGGCGCGAGTCCAGAGCGTCGCACTGTGGGCCCAAGTCGCACTGAATCGGAGCCCCCGCGCGGGGTACACTCCTTCGCGCCGGCCGGTCCCTCAGCGGAGTCTCCATGCCTCGTTGGTTCGTCGTCCCCGCCGTTCTCTTCGTCTCCTGCGCAGCCCCCGAGGTTCGACTGGGAGCCAAGCAAGGCATCCCCGCCGTCACCGGCTCGACCGAGGTCACGCTCGACGCCTTCACCTGCGGCACCGCGATCACTTCCGGGGACACCGTGGTCAACACCCGGGTCGTCAGCGGCGGCTGCGAGTTCTCCTTCGACAAAGACGTCGAGGTGGTCCGGGCCTCCGACTACAACCAGATCCCCGAGCTGAAGGGCGCGACCAACCTCCTGCAGGCGGTGGAGTTCAACGTCACCCGCCTCGACTTCACCGACACCACCACCAACACCGTGCTCGACCCGGCGACGCGCATCACCTCGGTCACCCTCGCGTTCAACGGGCAGACGGTCGCCGACAAGTCGGTGCTCTCGTCGCTGCCGAAGAAGGTCAGCCTCACCGGGGCCGCGCTCACCGCGGTGAAGGCCAAGGTCGACCAGCGGCTGCCGGCGACGGTGAAGGCCACCTGCGTCGCGGTGATTCCCGACAACCCCGCGCCGCCGAAGAAGCTGAAGATCGACTACGACGCCCAGCCGACGCTGGTGCTCGGCACCGGCGAGATCAAGCTGCCGAACACGCCGTAGCCGTCAGCCCGCCATCGCCTGCATCAGGTAGCCGCCGATCAGCGCCATCCCGCCGTCGACGCTGTGGACGCCCCCGGTGCAGTACGCCCCGGCGTCGGAGGCGAGGAAGAGGCAGAGGTTGGCGACGTCGGTCTTGGTCCCGAAGCGCTGCAGCGGCAGCAGCTTGGTCAGCCGCTCGCGCGCGGCGGCGTCGGGCGTGAGCCGTTCCATGCCTTCGGTCTCGGCGATCGGCCCCGGTGAGATCGAGTTGATCCGCACCCCCGCGCCACCCCACTCGACGGCGAGCGTCTTCGTCAGCATGTCCACGCCGGCCTTCGCCGCGCAGACATGGGCCTGCATCGGGTAGGGCACCGACGCCTGGGGCGCCGAGATGTTGAGGATGCATGCCCCCGGCTTCTTCAGCCGCTCGAACGCGGCGCGGCAGGCGTTGAAGGTCCCGAGGACGTCGATCTCCATCACCGCCTTGAAGCCGTTGGAGGACATCCCGAGCGCTGGCGCGGGAAAATTTCCGGCGGCGCCACAGACGAGGACGTCGATCGCCCCTTGGGCCGCGACCGCGCCGTCGAGCGCCGCCTCCATCGCGGGATAGTCACGCACGTCGGCCGCGAAGCCGCGGGCCTCGATGCCCCTGGCCTTCAGCAGCGCCACCGCGGCGTCGAGCTTCTCCGGCTTGCGCGCGTTGATGCTCACCTTCGCGCCCAGCTCGCCAAACGCCTCGGCGATTCGCAGCCCGATGCCGCTGCTGCCGCCGGTGACGAACACCGACTTGCCCCGGTAAAGCCCCTCTCGAAAGACGTTCATCCGGCCAAGCTACCCGCAAATTGTGCGCCGTCAGTGGGGATTTGAGGCCTCAAGCGTGGCTCCTCGAGCGCATCGCAGTTGTCCGCCGTCCGCCTGCCTGATCCGGTTTCTGTGGGACGACTCACGGGGCGGAGACACATCTTGAGAATCCTCAACCTGGCGGTGGTGCTCGCGGTCCTTCTTCTCTCAGCCTGCGATTCGACCGGCGTCGGGGGCAGCGGCGGCGGCAATGGCGGAGCGGGGGGCGGCGGCGGAGCGACCTACGACGGTGGCACCGGAGCGCTCCCGTGCGGCGTGTCGGCGGCGGTGGCGAACAAGTGCAAGAGCTGCCACGGCTCGCCGCTGGCCGGCAACGCCACCTTCCCGCTGCTGACCCGCGCCGACTTCCTTCAGATCTCGAAGGTGGATCCGAGCAAGACGCGGGCGGAGCAGTCGGTGGTGAGGCTTCACACCGCGAGCAACCCGATGCCCCCGGTGACGGCACCGCAGGCCACCCCGGCGGAGGTCGCCGCGTTCGATGGGTGGGTCGCCAACGGAACCCAGGCGGGCAGCTGCGACCCGGCGGATGCCGGCCCGGCGCCGCTCACCTGCGCCAGCGGCCAGACCTGGGGGCTTGGGACGTTGGGCAGTGAATCGATGGAGCCGGGGCTTGCCTGCATTGCTTGTCACAACGGCCAGAACTTCATCGGGCAGAACCCGTACGGGGTCTCCGAACCGGAGCGCTCGTACTCCTTCATGGGCACCGCGTTCAGCGCAGTCCACGACAAGAACCTGTGCGTGAGCCCCCCGCCCGCGCAGGGAAAGATCGAGATCCTCGATCGGAATGGGGTGGTGGCCCTCACGATCAACGTCACCGACCCCTACGGGAACTTCTTCTCGACGAGCCTGACCAACAGCGTCGCGCTGCCCTACACCGCGCGGATCAGCGCGAACGGAAGAAGCTTCACGATGACCACGGCCCAAACGCTCGGGGACTGCAACCAGTGCCACACCGAGCAGGGCCTTCAGGGCGCGCCCGGTCGCATCTACTGGCCGTAGCTCTCCCCCTCGGTTACGACGTTCCCCATGTGCACCGTGGTGTTGAACGTCGAGGGCGAGGGGCGCTGCTGGGTCGCGGCCAACCGGGACGAGGCGCTGGTGCGTCCCTCGACGCCGCCGCGCCGTTGGACGGGTGAGCCGTTCGTCGCGCCGCGGGACGAGGTCGGCAAGGGCACCTGGCTGGGGCTGACCACGACGGGGCTGTTCGTCGGCGTCACCAATCGCTTCGGCGCCGACAAAGACGAGACCCGTGAGTCCCGGGGCCAGCTGGTGGTCGAGGCGCTCCGGGCGCCCTCGGCGGTGGCGCTGCACGCGAAGCTCAAGCAGCTGAAGCCAGCCCGCTTCAACGCCTTTCACCTCATCTACTCCGACGGTGAGGGCTGCTTCGTCACCTGGAGTGACGGCAAAGAGCTGCAGCAGGAGCAGCTCGGCCTCGGTCTCCACCTCGTCACCGAGAGATCGTACGGCGCAGTGCCGATGCTGCGCACCGGCGGCGCGTTTCACCGGGAGCCCGAGCGGGTTCGCTTCATCCGCGCGCGGCTCGAGGAGTTGGGGCCGAAGCCTCCGGCCGAGGCGCTGCAGAAGCTGCTCGGCACCCACCGGCCCGAGGCGCCGCTCGACAGCCCTTGCGTCCATCTGCCCGACTTCGGCTACGGCACCCGCTCGTCGCTGGTGTTGTTCAAGGCGGCACGGGTCGAGGACAGCGAATGGCGCTGGGCCGACGGGCCGCCGGACCGCACCCCGTTCGTCATCCGGCGCTTCGAAACACTTCTTCACCCCTCGACCTGAGGCGGTTGGGGCAAGAAGGCGCGATGAGCGAGCTCGACAAAGAGAAGGCGCGCCGCGCCGCCGCGCACCCGGACCGCCCCGGGGAAGAATGCCGCGCCGCGCCCGGTGCCTGGGTGCCTCGGATCAACCGGAACAAGTGCGAAGGAAAGAAGGACTGCGTCGCGGTGTGCCCCTACGGCGTGTTCGAGGTGCGCCGCATCGACGACGCCGACTTCGCCAAGCTGGGCCTGGTGGGAAAGGTGAAGAGCGTCGCCCACAAGCGGCAGACCGCCTACACCCCGAAGGCCGACGCCTGCCAGGCGTGCGGGCTGTGCGTCGTCGCCTGCCCGGAGAAGGCGATCGCCCTGGTTCGTCGCGCCCCTTGAGCCCGCCGCGACGGCTCCGCTTCTGGACGCACCCACCACCACCGGCCGTATCCACCACCGGGCCGCGGTGGCCCCGACGGCCAGTGGTGGCAGCCACGGCCAGAAGGCTCGCGTGCTCCCTGGGTTCGATCTGACAGCCCGGGCCGGTATCCGGCGTTGCTCCCGAGCGGAGTCGAAGGATGTGAACGACGGCCGCCCGAGGCCTTGGGCAGGTACTAGTCTGCCGTTCAGATGACGGAGCCGGATCAGCGCGATCGCCTCAGCGTCACCGGCTTCGGGGTGACGACGGCGATCCGCCCGCGGCCAGGGCTCGACGTCCCGCTGGCACGCGAGTCGTCGATGCACCTCGACGGGGTGTTGCCGCAGATCGCGGACGACGCGCGGGCGATGAGCCGGCCCTTTCAGCAGGTGGTCGACGTCGAGGTGCTCCCCACCGAAGTGCGGGTGACGCTCGAGCGCTTCTGCGGGGTCGACGTCCTCAAGGTCGCGCGCGAGCTGCGCCAGGTCGACCGCGCGCTGCCGCTCGACGTCTGGCTGGCGCTCGCCGACGTCTGGCTCCGGGCGATCGAGCAGATCCCCCAGACCCGGCGCGCGGTCTGGCACACGCCGTGGACCTCGGCGCAGCTGGGGGTGGAGCTCACCGGCGCGGTCACCCTCACCATCGACGAGTTCAACCACGTGCTGGGGCACTTCGGGCGCGAGGTCACCGCCCGGGCGGGGGTGATGGGCCACCTGCCGTACAGCCTGTCTCCCGAGCACGTGCGCGGTGTCATGCCGCTGCCGAGCTCGCGGGTGCACTCGCTGGGCAGCGGGCTGATCTCCCTGTTGACGTTCGAACGTCCCTTCGGCGCCCCCAACGAGTTCCAGATGCTCCAGAACCTGATCGAAGGCCGGTCGAAGTGGACGCCCGCGCTCCATCCTCAGTGCACGCCGCGACTCGCCGCGGTGCTCGACCGCGCGATTCAGCTCAACCCCAATGATCGTTGGCCCACGGTCGAAGCGCTGCGGGTCGCGCTGCACGACGCCGCCGCCGTCGAGCCCGCTGGACCGCGGCGCCTGGCGGGCGTCGTCTTCGGCGCGAACCCCGCCCGCCTCAAAGAGTCGATCGCCGGGCTCGAAGCGGAGCCTCAATTTCTTCCGCCCACCTGGGCCGCGGGAGGGCTCCGGGTGCTGGAGGACCAGCTCCTCGAGCAGTTGGTGCCGATCGACTCCCTGCCGGTGCTGGCGCGGACGGCGGCGACGAAGTCCGAAGGAGCGCCGCGGATCAACCTCGCGCGTGAGCAGCGCGCCCCGATCTCCGCGCCCCGGGTGAACCTCGCTCCCCCGGGGAGGCCTTGGTGGCGCCGG
>JAYVRT010000193.1:0-2324 GCA_043776025.1 Archangiaceae bacterium
GCCCGTTCCGCCGCCGGTGCCCGTGCCGCCGCCAGTGCCCGCGCCGCCGCCGGTGCCAGTCCCGCCGCCGGTGCCCGTTCCGCCGCCCGTGCCACCGCCGACCCCTCCGCCGCTGCCCCCACCGGTGCCACCCGCGGGAGTGCCGCACCCAAAGGCGAGGAGGACGGTCAGCGCGGCGGTCAGGATGCGAATCGAATTCATCGGTGTCTCCGAGGGAAGCAGCAGCGGCGCGTCATAGCGCGCCAGGCCTCCCGAAGGGAAACCCGCGGTTCCCGATGGCAGGACCTTCATCTCGACGATACTTTCGCGAGCTCCTGGGGGGCAGATGGACAGCAGCGATCGCACGGCCAACATCGTCGGCGCCGGAATCGGCGGCCTCGCCGCGGCGGTTGCGCTCAAGCGCGCCGGGTGGACGGTGCGAGTCTACGAGCGCGAAGCGCGCCCACGCGAACTCGGCTTTGCCCTGTTGCTGGCGCCCAACGCGATGGCGGTGCTGCGCGAGCTCGGGCTGGCAGAGGCGATCGTCAGCGCCGGTTTCACCGGCCGGCTCGCCGAGCTGCGGCGCATCGACGGGAGGATACTGCGACGGTTCGATGCCTCGTCGGTCGGGGCCCAGCTCGGAGAGCCGACGATGGTCGCACTGCGCCAGGTGCTTCACGGCGCGCTGCTCGATGCGGTGGGCAGCGACAGCCTTTGCCTCGGCAACCCAGCCGTCGGCTTCGAGCCGGGCGACGGCTTCGCGACGCTGCGTCTGGCCGATGGCTCGACCCATCGCTCGCGGATGCTGGTCGGCGCCGACGGCTTCGGCTCGGTGATTCGCCAGGCGCTTCACCCCACCGAGGCGGCGCCGCGCCAAAGCGGCCTGGTGGCGATCCGCGGGCTTGCCTACGGCGTCGGGCATCTGCTCGGAGAGCTCAGCGGAGCGCAGTACTTCGGGCGCGGCGTCGAGGCCGGCCTCGCGCGCGCGAACCAGGACGTCGTCTACTGGTTCCTCTCGCTTTCCCCGAGCGTCGTCGCGGGCAAATCGACGGTGCCGCTGGAGCTGGTGGACGAGGTGACGCGCCTGTCTCACGCCCCGCTCAGACAGATCGCCACCTCCACGAAGGTCGAAGACCTGCGCCGCGATCTGCTGGCCGACCGCGAGCCGATCGATCGCTGGGGCTCCGGCGCGGTCACCCTCCTCGGAGACGCCGCGCACCCGATGTTGCCGCACGCCGGCCAGGGAGCGGCCCAGGCGCTCGAAGACGCCCAGGCCCTTGCCCACGCCCTGCAGCACCACCGCACGCCGGAACAAGCGCTGCGCGCCTACGAGCAGCTGCGGGCGAAGCGCACCGCCGCGGTGGTGAGGCTCGCGCGCCGCAACGCCCGCGTCGGGGCGATCACCAGCCCCCTGGGGTGCTGGCTGCGCGACACGGCGGTGCAGTGGGTTCCACAGCGGGCGATCCTCAAGCAGATGATCGCCCTCGGCCGGCCCCCGCCGCCGATCACTTCGGCAGGCGAGTGAGATCCAGCGGCTGCGAGTACTGCGTCACCCCCGCGAAACCCCCGGTGCGCTGAATCACGACCTTGTTCGGGTCGCTCTTGAGGACCAGCGCGGTGAAGGTGTAGCCGTCCGGGTGGTTCTCGGTCTTGAGCTTCACCTTGCCGAGGATGTTCTTGTCGGTCGGCCCCGTCGGCCCGTAGTGGACCATGTGCTGGAACTCGTACGCCCCGAGCGCCCCGAGGATCTTGGTCTTCGTCGGCAGCTTGGGGGTGGGCTTGGCGCTGTGGTTGGCCGCCTCTTCGAGCTTCGCCCGATCGACGTTGGTCAGGTTCTTGGTCTTGAACTTCAGCCCAGGCAGCTGCAGCGGCCCGAAGGCGAAGGTCTTGCCGGTGATGCCGCCGCCGTTCATCCAGAAGAACTCGTTGGTCTTGGCATTCACCAGCGCGAAGGTGTTCGGCATGTCGGCCGAGCCAGGGGGAGGCGGGCTGCTCAGCTGCACCGGGAACAGCTTATCGCCGTTGGGCGCGGTCCAGCCGGACTCACGGCCCTGGTGCGGCGCGGCGGCGTCGGAGAGGGGCGGGCCGGTGCGCACGCGCTTCATCAGCTCGTTGATCGCCGGCTTCAGCTTGGCGGCCGTCTTCAGGTCCTCCGGGTTGAGGTGATGCTTGGCGATGACTGCGGCAGTGGCTGCGGTGGCGCGAATGGTGGGCATGGGGCGGAGCCTTTCACTCCGCTTCGGGCCCGACAACGGCCAATAGGTGAGTGCTCAATCACCCGCTGACGACTTGAAGGTGGACAACCGGGGGAGCCGCGCCTAATCGCCGGGGCGTGAACGCTCTGC
>JAYVRT010000194.1:0-2321 GCA_043776025.1 Archangiaceae bacterium
CCGGGCAACCGGTAACCGGCGAACCCCCGGCGCTTCGGGCTGTGGTGGTGGAACGGCGGCCACCGCAGCCCGCGGCACTTTTCCCTGCTCCGCTGCTGGGGATCACCAGCGGCCCCAGGCCTGTCGCTCCTGCGCCGGTGCCCGCCGGTCCCCGGCCGGCCGCGCCGGTGGACCTCTCTACGTCGATGCACCCGCGGGCCTTCCTCGCGCGGGTGAAGGCGCTGCGAGATTCGGAACTCGCGGATCAGGTCGAGATTGCGCCGCTGCCGGCGGGAGCCAGCGGAGCGCAGGGGCTGCGGCTCGACGCGCGGCCGGGCCACTGCATCGTCTGCGACGCGCCGTTGCCTGCCGGGCATTGGGCCCGCTGCAGCTCCCCCGAGTGCCTCGAGGTCTACAACGACGTCGCTCAGCGCGTGCACAAGCAGCTCCGCGCGGCCGAGCTGATTCTGAACGGCATTGAAGCCCCCCCCCCCGCGCTGGGCCGCACCGCCCGGGATTCCCCTTCACGACTGGCTCCAGCTGCAAGCGGAGCTCGCCTGACCTCGCTGCCTGACGTCTGACCCGCTGTCGCTGTCCCACCACGGAGAACAACCCAATGAAGGAAATCGACCTCGCCATCGCCCAACGTCGCGGCGCCATCGCCACCCTCACCGCCGAGCTGGAGCAGCTCGAGCAGGCCCAGCAGCTCGTCGCCAAGCTCACCGGCAGCCCGATGAAGCCCCCCCCGAAGGTGCGGGTGCAGAAGGAGCGGGCCGTGCGGGCTGAGCCGAAGCCGGTGGCGGTCAAGCGAAACGGCGACACGTACGCGAAGTGCGGCCATCCGCGCACGCGAGAGAACAGCTACATCCCGACGAAGAACGGCGTCGAGGGCTCGTGGTCCTGCAAGACGTGTCAGGCAGCGGCGTACCAGCGGCGGAAGGTTGCCGCGAAGTCCGGCAAGGCGCCAAAGACGAAGGCGGAGCCCGACCCCGTGCCGGCGCCCGTCACCCCGCCCCGGCTGAGCTCGCGCGAGGCGGAGAAGGTCGAGAAGCTCGAGCGCCGATCTCGGGTGATCGCCGAAGTCCGCGCCTCGGTCCTCGTGGTCACCGAGAAGCCCGAGGGCAAGGTGCTCTCGCCGGAGGAACGTGAGCGGCTCTCGGCGGCGATCCGCTGGAAGAAGCAGTGCTCGGCGCTCAATGATCGCGGTCAGCGGTGCGCGCTGCTGCACCCACACGAGGGCGTCCTGCACAACGCCAGCGGCCGCCCCTTCTCCGTCGCCTTGCCTGCCGGCTCGGCGCTGCCGCGGCGCGAGCTCGACGAGCGCGCCGTCTCGGGGGCGCCGTGATCGCCCTCTTCCTCGCCGCGGCGGCGATCGCCGCCCTCGGCTTCTTCGTCTGGACCTGGCGCCTGATGATGCGCGAGGCTCAGCTCGACTTAGCCGAGTTCGCGCGCCGGTTCCCCGGCCGCTGCATGGTCTGCAGCTACCATAGGTTCGGTCTCCACCACGGCATCGTAGCGCCGGGCACTCCGGTGGATCCTCACCACTGCGTCGAGGGGAGGTCGCCTTGACGCCCGCGGCCCAGCTGCAGCTGGTAGTCACCCCGCTCTCGCTCGAGCAGCAGCTCCACAAAGCCTGGGCCGCGCTCGACGCTGAGCGGACCGCCCACCTGGTCACGAAGCAGGACCTCGCCCTCGCGACCGCCGCGACGAAGAACGCCTGGCAGGCCTTCGCCGTCTTCGAGCGGGAGATCCTCCGCGCGTACCGCCGGGCGAAGAAGCGCTCGGGCTACACGCCGAAGCCGCGGAAACCGAAGGCGGTGGCCGCTTGAGCACCGACAAGCCGACCTCGGCAGAGATCGCGGCGGCCCTCGCGCACAATCCCAACACCTGCGCCGATGGGTGCCGCGACGAGCAGCACGGCGATCAGGCGGATCCGCAGTTCGACGAGCTGCTCGCGCTCCGGGCGCGGGCAGAAACGCTCATCGCTCGACGCATCGCTCTCGAGGCGGAGCTCGACGAGTCGAAGCGGCTCGTTCGGCACTTCCTCGAATCGGACTCGGGCCAGTTGGTTCACGCGCTGTGGGAGCAGCGGCTCCGCCGTCTGGTTGATGGAGAGCACTTCTCGACCTTTCGCGCCGAGCGAGACGCAGCCCTCTCCGAGGTCGCTCGCCTGAGGGGACTGCTTACCGACGCCCTCGCCATTGGCCCAGAGGCAGCGGCCGAGGAGCGCGAGGCCTGCGGACAACTGGCCGTTGCACTGGCGAAGGAGCTTAATGACCTCGGCGAACCGGGCGATGTCGCTCTGACTCTCCTGGTCGCCATCCGGGCGCGGGGGTCCAAGC
>JAYVRT010000195.1:0-7541 GCA_043776025.1 Archangiaceae bacterium
CACCTTCTCGACCAGGAACTTCGCCGCCTGGTCCATGTTGACGTTCACGTCGTAGTACTGGGCCATGATCTTCAGGTTCGGATCATCCGGCCGGTGGACGTAGACGAAGACCATCAGCGCCGGCACCACCACCATCACCGCCGGCAGCGCCATCATCGACCACAGCAGCGCCCGGTTCTTCTGCAGGTCGAGGAAGTCCTTCTGGAACACCGCGGTCGCCCGCCGCCACGAGAAGCCGTCGCTCATCCGCCCTCCTCCCGCACCAGCTCGAGGTAGGCCTCTTCCAGCGGCCGCGCCGCCGCGCTCACCCGGTGGACCCGCGCGCCCGCCTTCACCAGGCACTCCACCACCAGCGGCGCCTGGTCCTCCTGATCGAGGAACACCTGCAGCTTCGGCCCTTCGTGCAGCGACTTCGGAGCGAACGGCAAGAGCGCCAGCGCGCCGACGAAGCGCCCCGCGTCGCCCTCGACCGTCACCTCGAGCGCGGTGCCTTCGCGCCGCAGCTCCTTGAGCGTCGAGACCTTGCGCAGCGTGTTCTTGATGATCGCCACCCGGGTGCACAGCCGCTCGACCTCGGCGAGGTTGTGGCTGCACAGCACCAGCGTCCTCCCCTCGGTGGCCAGCTCGGCGACCGCGTCACGCACCGCCCGGGCCGACTCGGGGTCGAGGCCAGAGGTCGGCTCGTCGAGGAAGACGACCTTCGGCTCGTGCACCAGGGTGCGGACGATCGCCAGCTTCTGCCGCATCCCCTTGCTGTAGCCGCCCACCGGCTCGTCCTCGCGGCCGCCCAGGCCGAAGCGCTCGAGGTACCGCTGGGCCCGCTTCCAGGCCGCGCCCTCGTCGAGCTCGTTGAGGCGGATGAAGAAGGTGAGGTTCTCCCGCGCCGAGAGCCGGTCGTAGAGCCCGGGCTGCTCGGTGAGCATCCCCACCTTGCGCCGCAGCGCGCTGCCTTCGCCGAACAGGGGCAGCTTCTCGCCGCAGACCACCGCCTCGCCGCCGGTGGGCCGCAGCAGCCCGGTCAGCATCCGCACCGTGGTCGTCTTCCCCGCCCCGTTGGGGCCGAGCAGGCCGAAGACCTCGCCGGGGTGGACCTCGAAGGTCAGCCCCTCCACCGCCATCCGTGCTCCGAATTGGCGGTAGAGCCCGGTGACGCTGATGCCGTCGGTCACCGGGTGGCGCTCACTCGATCGTGACCAGCACGAACTTGTTGTTGAGGTCCTTCTTGATCAGGGTGACCGTCTTCTCCGGGCCGACCGCTCCCTTGAGGATCGAGAGCCGGTTGTGCTCGACCAGGCACCACTCCCGGCCAGGCTGCGACGCGTACTGGAAGAGGATGTTGTTGTCCTTGATCTGCTTCACCTGGTTCCGCGAGTAGAACGTCTCGCCGCGCCAGTTCATCAGGAACGAGGCGATCGGCTCGTCGGCCTTGCGGCCCTTGTAGTACTCCCAGAACTGATCCCGCTGGGTCCAGTGGTGCGACAGGTCGACCCAGTGCGACCAGTTGAACCAGAACGCCCAGCAGCAGGCGCCGACGAGCGCGGTGGCGAAGAGGGCGGTCTTGGCCCGGGCCAGCGCCATGCACATCAGCAGGATCCCGCCGACGAGGAAGCCGAAGCCCATCACCGTCTTCTCGTTCGCCACCTCGGCGAGCGTCGCCCAGAGCGGATCCGGCTCGTGGCCCGCCTGCAGCCCCGCGCCCGCGCCGAGCAACCCGACCGCGACGCCGGCGAGCGCGATCGCGAGCATCCACAGCAGCGCCCGGCTCTCGTTGCCCGGCCGCAGCGCTTCGAAGCCAACGTACGCCGCGGTGGCGCCGAAGGCTCCGCCCAGCAGCAGCAGCGGCGGGGTGTTTCCCCCGGACATGATCGCCAGCAGCACCGCGGCGCCCATCAGCGCCAGCACCAGCGCCAGCGCCCGGAAGAAGATCGACTTCTTCGCCCCGAAGGCTTCGAAGCAGAGGTAGCCGCCGATGCCGAGCAGGGCCATCACCACCAGGTCGCCGGTGGACAGCGCCCGGTTGCTCCAGAACTGCACCGGGTTCGCGGTGAGGAAGAAGGGGTACGGCCGGTCGTAGTTGTAGACGAAGAGATCGGTGAAGTTCTTCGGGTTCTCCACCAGGTCTTTGCCGACGAGGAGGAACAGCGGCAGCCCGAACATCAGCGAGAGCGCGTGCTTCGGGATCCCTTCCCGCCAGAGCCGATCGATGAACAGGCCGATCAGGATCGCCATCGGGGGCAGCATCGGGAAGACGTAGTGGTGGAACTTGGTCGCCGAGGCGCCGATCAGCGCGAAGCTGAACACCAGCCAGAGCGTGGCGAGGGTGCCGACGTTGTCCGCCCCGTCGCCCGAGCGCAGTCGCAGCCGGGAGACGATGGTGAGCCCACCGGGCACGAGGATCACCCAGGGGTAGATCGCGAAGCCGCCCTGCTCGATGAAGTAGATGAAGCTGCCGCCGGGCGTCGTGGTGTGGACGCCGGCGCCAAGCCGGGCCAGGTGATCGTGGATGAGGAAGCGGTACCAGAACAGCTTCCCTTCGTCGTCGACGCTCTCGAACGCGAACATCCGGTGGTACCAGGGCAGCGCGATCGCGAAGAAGACGAACACGCCAGTGCCGAAGCGCATCTCGTAAAACTTGCCCCAGAGCACCGGCATCTTCGGCTCGTCCTTGACCCACTGGCCGAGGAAGTAGAGGCCGCCGCCGAGCGCGAGCAGCCCCGCGCCGATGCCCAGGTTCCGCACCTGCTGGGTGGCCGAGAGCCCGCCCGCGAGCACCGCCAGCGCCGCGCCGGCGATCGCCTGCGGCAGCAGTGGCTGCGCTTTGTCCACCACCCGCCCCAGCAGGTACGCCGAGACGCCGAAGAAGGCGAACGCCGCCGGGGTCAGCCCGTAGAACTTGTTGCCCCAAATGACATAGGTGACGGCCCATGCGAACGCGGCGGCGGACACCGCGACGAACAGCGGCATCCCCGCGCGCTTGAAGAACCACCGGGCGTGCGACTCGAGCGACTTCTCGTCCCACGGGATCACCGCGAGCACCGCGAACAACACCAGGATCACCCCGGGAATTCCGAACCCCAGCAGCCCCTTGGCGAGAGTGCCGGTGGCGCAGAAGACGTAGAAGCCGTACCACCAGGCGCTGCGGTGGTTGGTCTTCTTGTCGAACAGGCCGACCATTGCGCAGGCCATCGCGCAGATCATCGAGCTGACGACCGGGTTGTCGGTGACCGCCTGGCGGGACAGCAGGAAGTACATCGGCATCGTCGCCAGCACGAAGGCCGTCGCGAGCGCGGCGCGGGCGTTGACCACCCGGGCCATCGCCCAGGACAGCAAGCCGATCGCCAGGATCGAGGCGAGGGCGAAGGGCATGCGGAAGCCCCACTCGGTGTAGAGGCCGAGTGCCCCGTGGCCTTGCGCGATGTCGGCGCCAGCGATCTGCATCCCCAGCGCCTGCATCCACATCGTGAACGCCGGCTTGCTGAAGAACCAGGCGTTCTCCCAGTAGGGAATGACGTAGTCCCGCCGCTGGATCATCTGGCGGGCGACCTCGCCGTAGTGCGTCTCCCATGGATCCCACAGGCCGACCGCGCCGAGGTAGGGGATGTAGAGCAGCGCCGCGAAGCCGGCCGCGACCGCCGCCACCCGGACCGCCAGCGGGTAGCCCATCAGCCGCTTGATCGATTCGTTCTCGAGCAACGGCTTGCCGATGATCGTCTCGGCGAATCCGGAGGTGTCTTCCGACGTCACAGGGCTGTCTTCGGCTTCACTCGCCACTTGGGTCTGCTCCGCGCAGGGGGATAAGCGCGGCGCTTATACACTTCTTGAGCAGGGTTCTTCCCAGTTGGATCGTGAAGTGTTGAACAGTCTCGCGGGGGGAGGCCCGGGCATGGGGCTTGTAACCGGCTGCCTGCCAAATGACCCAACTGCTCCTGTGGTTCGCGCTCGGTCAGGCGGCTCAACCCGTTCCTGAAGTGAAGGTCCCCCCGACGCCTGTGGAGCTGCGCAGCGTCACCGACATCGAGGTCACCGCCTCGGGTGAGCGGCGGCAGCTCAGCTACGACGACGAGGTGTGGTGTGTGCAGCTGAAGGCGACCCAGGCGGTGCCGTCGGGGCGCTTCCGGGTGCAGTGCGACGAGCTGAAGAAAGAGTGCCTCGCCGCACCCGAGAAGGTGCTGGTGGAAGGAGTGGAGAGCGAGGAGGACGCGGTGCGAACCCGCCTGTGCCTGCCGCTGTTCAAGGACGACCGGCTGCTGTCCAAGGCCCAGGCCGGCTACACCTTCGTCGATGCGGTTGCCGAAGCGCCGGCCGGCTGGTACCGCGACGAGCGGGGGCGGATCATCCAGGTCAACTTCGACCTCCACCGCCGGGTGTACTTCGGCGGCGGCTGGTCGCCCGACGCGACGACCGGTGGCGTTCAGCTTGGGCGCGCCCGTGCCGACTTTGGCTTCGAGCTCGACCAGGAAGGCAACGGCGGCCGGGAGCTGCACCGGGTGCGGGTCCTCCAGGGCTCGGTGTGGCTCGGCAGCGATCCGAGCGTCGACGCCTCGCTGGTCCAGTACAGCTGGGCGGTGCAGCGGGTCGCATCTCCGCTGTGGATCACCACCTTCGTCGGCCACCCCCGCCGCTTCGACCTCGACATCAACGTCAGCGGCTGGTTCGAGGCGCTGCACTGGGAACTGGTGCACGGCAACTCCTTCCTCACCCTCGCCACCGCGGCGGTGACGATGGACCTGTGGCGCTCGAAGAGCCTCGACTCCTTCATCCGGCTGCGGGCGGGCGCGGCCGGTGAGTACGACCTGCAGAGCAAGACGGTGAGCCTCAAGCCGCTCGCCGCCCTCGATGTCGACCTCACCCTCGACCGCGACGGCTTCCACCACCTGACCGGGCTCATCTCCGGCGAGAAGCTGTTTCTCGACCAGGCGCTGCTCGGCCGCGCGCTCAACCCCGAGCGCTTGAAGTTTCAGGTCGGGTACGAGGTGATCATCCTCGCGATCAACGATTACCCCCTGACGCTGGTGCTCGACACCCGGGCGATCTGGCGCGACGACCTGCAGTTCATCAAGCCGGGCTGGGAGTTCTCCGCCAACGCCGGCCTGCGCTTCAGCTTCTGGGCCCCCGCCCGCCGCGACGCCGGCCAGGTTTCGATTCATTAACGCGTGGGTCCACTCCTGCTCGCGCTGTGGGTGGTGACCGGGGCTGAGCCCCCCGCCCAGGCGCCTGCCGCCGATGCCCCGGCCATCGAGGCATCGCCTCCACGGATCGAGCAGGTCGACGACAGCGACGACCCCTGTCACCCGGTCACCGTCGACGGCCAGCCGTTCGCCACCTGCTTCGACGCCGGCAAGGGGCTCGAGCTGAGCGGCTACGGGGGGCTCGACGGTCTCAACGCCTCGTCGACGCTGACGCTGTCGCTGCGGATTCGTGGGGCGCGCGACTCGAAGAGCAAGCGGGGCACGGTCTGGTTCGACGACCACCGGGGGCTGATCACCGCGTTTCGGCCGGGCGAGGCGGATCGCTCGTTCACCCTGACTGCCTGGGAAGGCCTGTTTCGCCGGCACGTCACCGAGGGCTTCCTGATGTTGCCCACCAACCCGCCAATCAAGATCCCTTTCCCGCTCGACATCGGGCTGGCGATCACCGGCACCCGGTTCGAGTACATCTTCGCCGGCGGCTGGGCGCTGGAGACGGCGCGGGTGACGCTCTTCTTCGACGCGGTGCGCTCGCCGACCGCGCGGTTTCACCTGGGCCTGGGGCCGTCGCTCGCGTACACCCTTCGCGGCGGCACCGGCGGTGCGATCTCCCACGAGCTGATGCCGCTCACCGGGCTTCAGGCGCTGGCGGCCTTCGAGAGCGCCAACGGACGCTGGGCGCTTCGGGCCCAGGGCGTCGCCGGGTGGACCTTCGAGCCCGGCCGCAGCGACGGTACCTTCCGCGCCCGCGGCGAGCTGGTCGGCGAGCGGGTGGTGCTGGCGTTCAACAACCAGCCGCTGTCGGTCTCGCTGCGGGCGACCGGCGCCTTCCACGACGTCGGGGGCAAGGCCACCAGCGAGTTCACCGTGCAGGCCGGGCTGTCGCTGCGGCTGTTCTCGTCGCAGTAGCCACTGGCCCGCCACTCAACCCACCAGGTGCCGACCGCCGGACCACGCCCGCTTTCCACTGCAAGCACCTGATTCGCCTCGCGGAACTCAAAGGGGCGTGAGATCGGGCCGAATTCGCTGAAAAGGCGACCGCGGGGCGATGTCCTTGAGGCATGAGCTCTCCCATGTCCTCTGCCCGCCCCCAGCGCCTCGAACTCCAGCGCGCCACGCCGTTTCAGGCCGAGCCGGACAAGGGAAAGAACCTCGAGGTCGCGATGGTGGCGACGGTCTTCAAGAAGCTCCAGGACGCGGGCCTGATTCGGGCGGGAGCGCAGCTGTCCGGCACCGTCGCGGCCGCGCCGGGCTTGAAGAGCACCACCTACGAGGCCCGGCTGCGCGAGCTGATCAAAGACGACGACGGCAACGGACGGTTCGACCTGGACCTGACTGCATTGGCCGCCGCGAAGATGCTCTCGCGCCCGGCCACCGTCGACGAGCTCGACGCGGTGCTCGCGGGCAGGACCGCTTCCGGGGCGCCGGACCCGTTCGTCAAGAGCCAGAGCTACAAGTCCGAGTTCGTCGACAGCCACCGCCTCACCTCGAAGGGCGCGGCGGTCGAGAGCTACTCCCGGGGGATGGTGCTCACCACGGAGCAGGATCGCGCCACGGCCACCTTTCTCGCCGAGGCGGGCCCTCGGGCGCGCTGGAGTCCGGCCGGGGCGAAGGCGGTGGCGGACGATGCGCTCAATGGCGCGATGGTGCTGACGATGAAGGGCGACGGGCGCCGCGCGCGCGCCCTGCTCGACGGGGCTGGGCAGGCGCTCACCGACGCCGGCCGGCTCCCCGAAGCCGCGGCAGTCTTCACCGCGCTCACCCGGCCGCCGCACGCGGGCGTGAAGAAGAACCTGATGTCAGACCTCGTTGACCGGACGAAAGCCGAGCAACCGAAGTTCGACGAGCGCACGATGGCAATCGTAGAGCCCAGCGGCCCCAACACCCTGAAGCTCGCGTCGCTGGAGCACGCCTCGACGGTGGGCCAGATGGCCCAGGTGCGGTTGAGCCAGCTGGCGGTACGGACCCAGATGGAGGCGACCCTCGGACACACCGTGGACCCCCGCAACGTCGAGGACGCCGCCGAGTTCTTCGACACCTTCGCCAAGGGCAAGTCGACGGCGCAGGTGGCCGACTCGTATCGCGGCTACCTCCAGGCCTTCTACAAGCACCCCGGAGACGACGTTCAATGGACGGACGCTATCCCCGACGACGAGCGCGCGGACCGGCTGGGCGAGCTGTTCGCCGGTCAGCCCAGCGATGAGGCGGGGCGGAAGATCATCGACTGCGAGGGCTTTGCGTATCTCACCGCGCACCTGATGGGCGGAATCAAGGACGACGGCGGCCAGCAGCGGCTGCAGGTCCTCTACGCCAACCGGACAGGCCACATCATCACCGCCGTCATCGACCCCGGGG
>JAYVRT010000196.1:0-7528 GCA_043776025.1 Archangiaceae bacterium
CGACGGCACCTTCGTCCGCCAGTTCGGTGAGCGCGGCGACCAATTTGGACAGTTCGACAAGCCGAAGGGCATCGCCACCGACTCGTTCGGCAATGTCTACGTCGTCGACTCGTTCTTCTCGGCAGTCCAGATCTTCAACGCCGACGCCCGCCTGTTGCTCTTCTTCGGGGGGCGGGGCGACTCGCCGGGCTTCCTCTCGAACCCGGCTGGGATCGCGATCGACGCGAAGAACCGGATCTACGTCGCCAATGGCCTGAACTTTCGGGTCGACGTCTACGAGCTGGTCAACACCGAGGCCGCCGACAGCACCCCACCACCGCCGTCGATGCCCGACCTGTCTCCCCCTTCCCTGCCGGGCGCTGCCGCCGCAGCGCCAGCAGCCGCCCGGTAGCCCACGCAAGCATGCATCGAATGCCTCACGTCCTCGTGGCCCTCTCTGCATCCGCGCTCGCGGGCGTCACTGGGCACGTGTCGAGCGAGGGCCAGGCGATCTCGATCTCGTCATACGACCGGGTCGGGGGAACGCGGCAGGCCGCGAGCCTGATGCTGGAAGAGTCGATCGGCCTGCACTACTCGGGCATGCCCTTTGGCCCGAGCGTGGCGCTGATCGCCGCCGGCGTCGAGGCGCTCAACGTCAACAGCTGGAGCAGCGGGGCCTCGCTCTCTGGCCGCGCCGCGTCGATCGATCTGTCGGTCGGGCTGTTTCCCCGGCGCGCGTTGCCGGTGCGGATCTACGCCCACGGGACCCTCACCGACGGCAGCGGTCCGTCGGTCCTCACCATGGGCAACCGGGAGTCGTTGCTCTACGGGGCTTCGCTCAACCTCGACCCCGACCAGAAATGGCCGGGCGCGCGGCTCGAGGCGCAGGAGCAGCGGATGACCGCGCTCGGATCCAAAAGAACGCTCGGCGACGTCACCCGGATGGTTTCCGGCAGCGTCTACCGGTCCTTCGGGGAGCACCAGGTCAACCTCGGAGCGCAGTTCCGCCAGGACGAGCGCGAGGTCCTGGGGAAGATCGACAACTTCCTCGTCAACGGCTCGTGGACCTCGCCCCGGCACCAGACGGGCCTGGTCCTTGGGGAGACCGAACGGACCCTGCTCCCCGCGGGCCTCGCCGGGGTCTCGCCGTCGACCGACCGGTTCGGCCGGCTCTGGCACGTGCAGCGCTGGTTTCCCGAGCTGTCCACCGACGCCTCGGCCCATGTCGTCGACTCCAGCTTCGCCAACGGAACCGGGACGCAGGTGGGCGTCGGCGTCGGCGCGAGCTGGAAGCCACTGGCTGCGCACGACTTCCTCCTCTCGGGTTCGGCCGATGTCGGGGCGACCCGCAGCCAGAACCCAGGTGGGACGGCCACCGGCAGCGTCGGGGGAGGAGGACTGCGCGCCGCGTACTCACGACCAGTGCGCCGGTTCGTCGGGGGGGCGGCGTTCGGCGCGAGCGCCACCCACTGCAGCTGTGTCGGAAGCATCGAGGCCACGCGATCGATGGTCGACGGGACGCTCACGCTCGGCACGCTCGACTTCGAGCGCTTCAACGCCAGCGCCGAGTACACCGTGGCGTGGGTGCAGGCCCCGCCGGTGCTCGGCGGCGCGCGCTTCGAGCACCACGCCCGCCTCGCCGGCCAGGCACGGATCCACCAGGTCCTCGGGCAGCTGAGCCTCGGCTACGACGACAGTGTCCGCGACTACGTCGACGTCACCACCAACCAGATCGTCCCCTTCCACGAACGCGTCTTCGTTGGAGCGATCTCGGCGCTGGTGCCGATCGCGTCGGGCACGCTGAGCGCCGAGGCCCGTCACGCCCGCGGAGCCTCGTTCTCTTCGCCGTCCCCCTTCGTCAACGCCCCGCTGTCGAGCGCGCGAACCACGACCCACGTATCGCTCGACGCGCTCTACCCGGTCGGCACCCGGGTCGAGGCGCGCGCCGGGGCGCTGGCCGACTGGACGACGCTCAGCGGAAGCCAGGGCCTCTTCACCGCTGGCGGCCAGGCGACGATCTCGGTGCGGTTCGGACGGCTGATCGGCGCGCTCAGCTACCAGTACACCCGGTCCGACGTCTCCGGCCTGGCGACCAACCAACACCTGGTCCGGCTGATGCTCTCGAGGCCCTTCGCCTTATGAGCCGCCTCGCCGCGATCGTGCTGCTCGCCGCGGGCCTCGGCTGCGCGACGGCGCCGGTGCGGCGGCTGGGCGATCACCTCGCGGGGGACCCCAGCTGGCCGCGGGGCGAGGGCCACGAGATCGCCTACCTCGGAGAGCTGAAGGTGCCGGAGAATCTCGGCATCGAGCGCAGCGCCCTCTCACGGCTGTGGAGCTTCTTCGCCGGCGAGGACGAGTCACCGGCGCTTTACCGGCCCTTCGCGATCGCGATCGCCCCCGACGGGCGCATCGCCGTCGCAGACCCGGGCCGGCGGGTGGTGCGGATCTACGAGCCGAGCTTCAACCGCTGCGTCACCGCCTCCGCGGGCCTCAGGTACCCGGTGGCGGTGACCTTCCTCGGTGGAACGCTGCTGGTCGGCGACGCCGAGACCGCCCGGGTCACCGCCTTCGACGGTGAGGCGCTTCCGGCGAAGCTTCCCCTGAAGCTGCCACAGCTGGGGCGACCCACCGGGCTCGCGGTCGACGCTGCCCGCGGGCGGCTCTTCATCGTCGACGCCGCCGCCCACTGTGTGCACGTGGTTCCGCTCGACGGCGGTGAGCCAACCTCGTTCGGCACCCGCGGGAGCGCGCCGGGTGAGCTGAACTTCCCAACCGCGATCGCCATCGACCGGGCCGGCCGAATCTTCATCACCGACGCAATGAACTTCCGGGTTCAGATCTTCGGGGCCGACCTGAAGCTGCAGCGGATCTTCGGAGAGCTCGGCGACAGCCCCGGGCGGATGTCGAAGCCGAAGGGGATCGCGGTCGACGACGCGGGGGTCGTCTACGTGGTGGAGGGCTTCTTCGACGTGATCCAGGCCTTCGACGAAGCCGGGGAGCTGCTCGGCGTCCTCGGAGGCAGCGGAAGCGCGGCGGGCCGCTTCTGGCTCCCCGCCGGCCTCGCGATTGACGCCTCGAACCGGTTGTTCGTCGCCGACACCTGGAACGAGCGGGTGCAGGTCTTCGCGCTCGACCGGAGGACGCCGTGATGGCCGCCCTGCTCGCCACCGTCCTGGCGCAGGCAGCGGATGTGCGCTCGACGAAGCACAACCTCTCGTCGACCTCGGCCAACGCGGTGCGCGCCGCGAGCGAGAACGGCGTCTGCGTCTTCTGTCACACCCCCCATGCTGCGGCGCAGTCGAAGGCGGTCTGGAACCGCGACCTGAGTTACCAGGCCGGGGCGACCTTCTTCACGCTCTACGGCTCGAGCACCCTCGACGCGGTGCCCGGCCGGCCCAGCGGCGCCTCGAAGCTCTGCCTCTCGTGCCACGACGGGACGATCGCGCTCGGTTCGCTGATGAACCTCGACGGAGTGCGGCCGGCGGCGGTTGCGATGCAGGGCGGCGTCACCACCATGCCCCCGGGGAACACCCGGCTCGGCACCGACCTGAGAAACGATCACCCGGTCTCGATGGTTCCCGCGGCCACCGACCCGGAGATCGCGCTGCCCGGGCCCTCCGACCCGGTGAAGCTGAAAGAGGGCGCGACGCCAGGCGTGACCGACACTCTGCAGTGCACCTCGTGCCACGACCCCCACCTGAGCTCGGTGAAGTTCCTCGTCAAGGCGAATACCCGTGGGGCGCTCTGCCTCACCTGCCACGCGAAGACTGGCTGGCTCGGCAGCCGGCACGAGGCTTCGCAGGCGCCGTACCCTGCGTCTGGGGCGAGACCGGTCCTGCCTCAACTGCCACAAGCCCCACAACGGCGAGGGGCCCACCCGGCTTCTCACCACCCAGAACCTCTCCGCCACCCCGTTGCCGTGGAATGAAGAGAACGTCTGCTTCTCCTGCCACCGCGCCGGCGGCACCGGGGTCGATCCGCTCAGAGCCCGGGCGGCGCCCGACATCCAGAGCCAGGCGGCGAAGGCGGTGCACCACCCGTTCGAGCTGAAGACCGACGAGCACCAGCCCGTCTTCACCGCGCACCTTCCCGAGCCCGAGCCGGTGCTCAATGCCCTTAAGCACGTCGAGTGCGCCGACTGTCACAACCCCCACCAGGTCCGGGCGCTTCCGGGCAACGTCCACGAGGGGATGAAGGGCATCTCGCTCTCCGGCGCGGTGGTGGTCGATGACGCGGTGACCGATTTGAAGCAGTACGAAGTCTGCTTCCGCTGCCACGGGGACACCTTCGCGACCTTCATTCCCCCGGCCGCGACGCGACCGCCCTCGGGCTCGAACAAGCGGCTCGAGTTCCAGACGACCAACGACGCCTTCCACCCGGTCGCCGGCCCGGGGCGGAACACCAGCACCTACCTCAACAACGTGCTCGACACTCCGAGCGGCCAGATGCAGGGCAACGATTGGCAGGGAGGGCCGCTCAACCGGTTCTCGACGGTGCTCTGCACCGACTGCCACAACAACGACGCCACCGGCACCACGCCCGGCAGCGCGCGGAACTCGCCTCAGGGACCCAAGGGGCCGCACGGCTCGAGCAATTCCCGGATGCTGCGCGCCAACTACAGCACTGCGGTCGGAGCGTTCGCGCCGCCGTTCGGCGGCTACAACCCGAACAACTTCGCCCTCTGCTTCCTCTGCCACGACGAGCAGCGGCTGCGGGGCAACTTCAGCAACTTCTACCAGCCAGGGCCGGTCGGCGCTGGGCGCGGCAACCTCCACCAGGTGCACCTGGTTGATCGCACCAACGCCGGCTGTCACGAGTGCCACAACAACGTTCACTCCAACGTCCAGCCACCGAACACCGACTATAAGAACATCCTCCCCGGGACGCCGTCGCACCTGGTCAACTTCGCGCCGACGGTGCGACGGTTCCCGCCGTCGAAGGGCACCGACCCCTGGTACGGCGACAGCCCGACCAAGCCGCGGTGGGGCCGCACTCCGGCCGGTGACTACTACTGCTTCGCCGGCTGCCACGACAAAGACGAGGCGATGGACGGCAGCAAGTCCGTCTACCGGCCCCCCAACCCATGAGCGCCCTCTTCGCCATCGCGGTGGTGGGGCTCTTCTCCCGCGGCGAGCTGGATGGCGGCGTGGCCCAGCCACGGGTGGACCAGAGCGCCCACAACATGTTCGGCCGCGGCCAGCGTTCTCCTTCTCGCGAGGTTGACCTCTGCCAGATCTGCCACGTGCCGAACCATCTGCGCTCGGCGCGGGTCAAGCCGGCGCTGTGGGCGCCCAAGGCCTCGACCCGGGCGACCGCGCTCGACGTCAACGCGGATCCGGCAGGCCCCCCGCTGGCGCTGCGGTGGACCGGTTCGACCCTCGCCTGCATGCGATGCCACGACGGCACGATCTCCAGCATCAACATCGCCTATCGCCCGACCTCGGGCAGCCTGCGCGACGACGGCACCGCCGCCGACCCCGCGCGCGCCTCGGGGAAGCACGGGCCGTCGGTCTGGCCGGGCGCCGAGCTGGCCGCGGTGATGGGCAACCACCCGGTGTCGGTGCCCTACCCCCTGGAGGGGAAGCCGGGCGAGTTCCGCGCCTTCACCGCGCGGGCGACGCCCCTGGATCCCCGCCAGTGGCAGCCCGATCCCCGAACCCGCGGGCTCAGGCTGCTCCCCGACACCACCGGCTTCGACGTCCTCGCCGGCACCGCGGGCGTGGAGTGCGTCTCGTGCCACGACCCGCACGGTACCGCCAATACCTACTTCCTCCGCCTGCCCAGGGAGCACAGCGAGCTGTGCCTCGGGTGCCACCGCAAATGAACCCGACCACCGCGATCGTGATCGCTGTCCTCACCGCGACCGCCGCCACCCAGGCAGTGCGGGGGCCCAGGCCGAAGGGGCCGGGCGGCGACTGCTCGGGCTGCCACGCCGCGACGTGGGAAAAGAAGAAGGTCGTCCACGCGCCGGTGTGGCAGGGGCTGTGCTCCGCCTGTCACGTCTCGAAGTCCGCCACCGAGCACGCCTTCGAGCTCGTCGCGCAGGACGGGAGCGCGATGTGCGTGCAGTGCCACAACGCCCGCGTCTCGAAGAAGGTGCTTCACCCACCCGTCGTCGAAGGCCTGTGCCTGACCTGCCACGACCCGCACGCCTCCGACAACCACGCCCGGCTGCGCCAGCCGGTCTACGAGACCTGCACCGGCTGCCACGTCACCCAGGGCCGGCAGAACCAGCAGGCGACGACGAAGCACGGGGCGCTCGACCCGGCGCGCAATGAGCGGGTCTGCGTCGCCTGCCACGACGCGCACGAGAGCGACTTCGAGCGCCGGCTCGTCGCCTGGCCGCCGGAGAAGGTCTGCCTCCAGTGCCACGACCGCCCGGTCGACGCCTGGGAAGGGAAGCTCATCAGCATCAAGGCCACGCTCGACGCCGCGCCCGAGCCGGCGATGCGCCATGGGCCGGTGCGGGAAGGCGCGTGCCCCCAATGCCACAACCCGCACGGCAGCGACAACTGGCGGCTGCTGCGCGGGACCTTTCCCTCGAAGATGTACGCCCCGTTCGAGGGCCCCGAGACCTACAGCCTGTGCTTCGGCTGCCACGACGCGCGGCTGGTTACGCAAAAGAAGCTCACCGAGAAGCCGGTGTCGAACGCCGACCCGGCAACGGACCTCACCTGGGCCGAACTCGCGCCCGGAAACCGCCTCTTCCGCCAGGGGATCACCGGGTTCCGCAACGGTGACGAGAACCTCCACTTCAAGCACGTCAATAAGATCGACAAGGGCCGACCCTGCCGCTTCTGCCACGACTTCCACGCCAGCCCGAACGCCAAGCACATCCGCGAGGGGACCCCCTTCGGCGAGTGGGAGTTCAAGCTCAACTTCAAGAAGACCGTCACCGGAGGCTCTTGCTGGCCGGGCTGTCACGTCGAGCGCAAGTACGACCGCGACGCCCGCCAGGAGAATCCGCGATGATCGGCGCGCTCCTCGTCGGCGCCGTGCTCGCGGCCCCGCGGATCGTCGCGCCCCAAGGCGACGTCCAGACGACGCGCCCGACGGTGCGGCTGTACGCGATGGTCGGTGACGGCCCGCTGGTGCTGACGGTGGACGGCACGCCCGCGGGAACCTGCCGCTTCGGGACGCCGGCCCACTGCGAGGTCGGCCTCGCCGCGGGCAACCACGCCGTCACGCTCTCCGACGGCAGCGGCACCGTGACCTGGCGCGTGAGCCGCTACGTCACCACCGGCCGTCTTCCGCTCGATGTCGATCTGATGGGCTTCGGCAAGTCGCCGCTGCACACCCGGGAGACCGAAGAGGTCTGCGCGTCCTGTCACCCGATGGGATTGGGCGGCGTCGACGCCGGCTTCGCACCGGACAGTGGCCAGGGCGAGGGCGGCGCGGGAAGCCGCGACCAGGCGTCGATCGGCGGCCCCTGCCTGAGCTGCCACGCGCCGATCATCAATCGCCGGTACCAGCACGGCCCGGTCGGCCAGGGAATGTGCCTGCGCTGCCACGACCCGGCCTCGAGCCCGCGGTTCGCCGTGGCGTGGCC
>JAYVRT010000197.1:0-7519 GCA_043776025.1 Archangiaceae bacterium
GCGCACAACTTCACCGTCGGGCCCGGGACCCACAGCGTTCAGCTCGTCGATCTCAACGGCGACGGCAGGCCGGAGATCCTCACCGGCAACGCCAACGACAGCAGCGTCACCGTGCTGCTGAACCAGATCAACCACTGCCAGTGACGGTTACGCGAGGATGATCCGCGGCCCCTGCAGCGCTCCGCGCAGCAGCGACATCGCCGACTCCGCGCCCGCCTCGGCCTCGGTCAACCGCCGCACGTAGACGTCCTTCCCTGCGGCGACCACCTTGCGCAGGTCCTCGAGCAGCGCGATCGCCGCGCCGAGCATCTGCTCCGCCTCGGCCGCGCCCTGGTCTCCCGCGCCGCCCTGGGTCTTCAGGTACACCCCGAAGCGCGCGATCGCGTCGCGCGTCTTCGCCGCGTCGAACTTCTCCAGCGGGCCCTTCACCGCCTCGGTGCCGACCTTGATCAGCCGCACGTTGCCCACCTGCTCGAACGCCTTGTGGGGCAGCGCGAGCGAGCCGGCGGGGAACACGCCCAGCAGCCCTTCGTCCTCCGCCGGCGTCGAGAAGGGGACCACGTCGAGGAAGAGGAAAAACGGGTGCACGCCCTGCTTCGCCGCGGCGAGCGACTCCTCGTCGAGCTCGGGGAACTTCTCCGGCGTGCCGATGTAGGTCAGCGGCAGCGCCACGTCCTGCCAGAACTCCTCGGGCGCCGAGCCGGTGCTGACCGTGCCGCCCCACAGGTGCCCGACCAGCTCCGCCACGCGCGGGCTGCGGCCCAGCTGTTCGATCAGCGGCTTGCCCCGCTCGAGGCGTTGCAGCGACTGCACCAGCTGATTCTCCAGCTGCTGCTTCACCTGCTCCGGCAGCTTGCCGCCCAGCCGGCTGAGCGCGTCCTTGACGTCGAGCGCGAGCCGCTCTGGAGGGGTGTTCCACGCAGCGAGCGCCTTCTGCCCATCGACCGCGATCACCTGGACGAAGCCGGGGTCGAAGAGCCGCGCGTAGTCCTCGGGCCGCAGCTTCTGCTGGCCCACGCCCGCGGTGGCGCCGAACTTCACCTGCGCCAACGAGGTGCGAATGTCCTTGGCGACCTCGTCCAACCGGTCGAGCTTGCTCGCCAGCAGGGCGTCGATCACCGCGCCGAAGGGCGAGAGCATGATCAACGCCTCGGGGAAGCCGATCGCCGCGCCCTCGGGAGACTCGCGGCTGGGAAACCAGAACGCCTTGTGCTCCGCGCCGAGCCGTGCCCCGAACGCCGCGGCGAGGCCGAGGGCGATCACCTGGTGCTCCGGCTGATTGATCTGAAAGGGGCCCCCAAGCACCTTGATCACCGACTTCTCGATCTCCGCCCAGGGGGTGGTGAGGAGGTCGACCTTGCGCTTTTCGAGCTGTTCGAAGACCTGCTCGAGCTGGGCTCGGGCAGCGGCGAGTTGCGGCGGCTGGGGAGATTCCATGGCGCCGCTCATAGCATGCGTCGTTCGGCGCGCTATGAAGCCGCCGAAGATGCTTCGTTCTCCCGCCGCCCTCGCCCTGTCGCTGTTGCTCGGGGCGTGCGCCACCACCTCTCCCCGCTTCGATCAGGTCGTCGCCGCGTCGTTCGCCCGAAGCCCGATGCGCAAGCTGACCACCGCCGAGGTCGAGGTCTATTACCCCGAGCCCGCGCGCGACGCGGCGGTGAAGGTCGCCGAGCGGATGAGCCAGTGCCTGGTGATGCTGCGGGGCAAGATGAAGACCCAGCGGCCGCGCGATCGGGCGTTGATCTTCCTCACCGACGCCAACTTCAACAACGCCTACGTCAGCGGCCAGGGCGACGGCGATCCACTCCACGCGGTGGCGCCGCTGTTCGCCACCAGCGAGATCTTCCACTTCACCAACCTCGGCGACAGCGCGATCGGCGACGTCGGCTGCCACGAACTGCTCCACTACGTGCACTTCGAGCAGGTCGAGGGCTTCTGGCGCGTCTTCAACGCGATCTTCGGAGAGATCTTCCCCCCGCAGACCTACCTCGAGCGCTGGTTCACCGAAGGGCTCGCCCAGTACTACGAGGGCCGGCTCGGGCACGCGGTGGGCCGGCCGAACGCACCGCTCTACCGGGCGGAGCTGGCCTCTGGCTTCGCTTCCCGTGGGGGCTGGATCGGCGCGGGCGATCTCTCGCTCTTCGAGCGCGAGCTGCTTCCCTCCAGCGGCGCCTACCTCGGCGGGATGCACTTCATCGAGTTCCTCGCCGACACCTATGGCGAGGAGAAGCTGTGGGAGCTGATGGATCTCCAGGCCCGCTCGGTGCTCTCCCCGTTCGGTGTCGCCTTGCGCTTCAAGCAAATCTACGGCCTGTCGCTCGGCGCGTTGATCGACCAGTGGAGCGAGAAGAACCAGGCGCTCGCCCCACCCCGGGTCCGCCCGCCGGAGCAGACCGTGCTGCGGCCCGACGTCGGGTACGCGGGCCGCCTCGCCTCGGCGCCCGACGGGACCCTGGCCCTGATCACCTCCCACCGGGACGAGGTGACGAAGCTGCGGCTGCTCGAGCCCGACGGGCGGGTGCGCGCCGAGGTGCGGCTCGCCCAGTTCTTCCCGGTGCGTGACTGGACCAGCGCCAACCCGCGCCAGATGAGCGGCCTGTCGTTCACCGCCGACTCGCGGTGGCTGTTCCTGATGAACGACGACACCTCGGCCCTCGGCGACGATCGCGGCCAGCTGTGGAAGGTGGACGCCCGCACCGGCGAGGTGGTCAAGGTCTGGCAGGACGTCGGCGGGCTCGGCGGCGCGATTCACCCCAACGGCGATCGCTACCTCTTCATCGAGTTCTCTCCCGGCCGCTCGGAGCTGATCGAGCTCGAGCTCGAGACCGGCGTCCGCACCCCGCTCACCCACTTCGGGCCGGGCACGACCCTCGCCGCGCCGGCCTGGTCGCCCGACGGGACCCGGCTGGTCTTCTCCCGCTGGTCCGATCGCGGGTTCGATCTGGTCCTGCGCGAGCCGGACGGGGCGTTTCACCCGCTGACCGCCGACGGCACCTTCAACTACGGTGCACGCTGGGTCGACGGAGGACGCATCGTCTTCCTCCGCGATCGCGACGGCCGCGCCCAGGCGCACCAGCTCGATCTCTCCAGCCGCGCGCTGACGGTGGTCACCGACGCGCCGTTCTCCGCCTTCGACGTCGCGCCGCTGCCGGGCGGGCGGCTCGCGTTCCTCGATCGCGAGGGCTGGGGCTGGACACTCGACGTCGCCCCGCTCGCCGTCAAAGCAACGATCGAGCTGCCCCCGGTGGACGACGTCTGGATTCCCGCGGAGCAGACCGCTCCGGCGCCGGCCCTCGAGGTGGAGTCCGACGGGCCGTACCACCCGGGAGAAGGGATCTACCTCCCGCTGCTGCGCGTCCCCACCGGCGCCAGCTTCTCGCTCAACGCGAAGAACGAGCTGGTGCACAGCTACTCGCTGTTCCTCCGGGGCACCGACCGCCTCAGCTTTCACAGCTGGGCGCTCGGCGGGACCTTCAGCTTTCCCTCGGGCGACGTGTCCGTGTCCGGCGACTACGAGAATCAGGTGCTCGCGCCGTGGCAGCTGAGCACCGCCGTCGGGTACAGCGCGACGAGCAAGACCAATGACGTCGGCGACCCCCGGGGGAAGGACCAGCAGGTCTCGGCGACCGTCGCGGCGGCGCGATCGATCTTCACCACCCCGGTCTCCTTCGCCCTCAGCGGCTTCGCCAAATGGAACACCACCACCAGCGAACGGGCCCGCTTCTTCGGGCCGAGCCTCGCCTTCGACTACTTCGCCGGGGAAGGAACCGTCTACGGCGGCACCAAGCGCGCGCTCGGCTTCTACGCCACCGCGGCGCTCTACCCGGTGGGGCTGTCCTCCTACACCGTGCTCGACGTGCGCGCGGGGATCTCCACCGCGGTGCCGCTGCCATTGCTGCTGCGCCACTCGCTGACGGTCAGCCTCGACGGCCGGACGATCTCCGGCGCACCCGACGGCGCGCTCCAGGTCGGCGGCCTCCCCCGCGGCTATGACCTGATCCGCACCAGCACCGACCGCACCGCTCCCTCGGGCCCGAACGCCACCCTGCCCGACAGCTTCACCCTCGGCGTCCGCGGCTACGAGGACTACAGCGTCCAGGCCAACCGCGCCGCCGTCGCCGCTGCCCGCTACCGCTATCCGTTCATCATCGACCGCGGCTTCGCCTCGATCCTCTACGTGCTGCCGTCGATCTTCTTCCGCCAGGTCGATGTCGATCTCTTCGGCGCCGCGGCGCTCACCGACTCGGCCGAGCACCCCTGGCTCCGCGCCGTCGGCGGCCAGGTGACGCTCCGGCTCGCCGTCGGCGGCGCGCTCGGCCTGTCAATCTACTACCGCGTCGCCGGCCGGTTCGACGAGCGGCTCAAGCCGCTGCACTCGTTGGGCTTCGCCTTCGAGTAGCTTCGCCGGCCATGGCCACCCTCTCATTCTACGGCGCCGCCGGCACCGTCACCGGATCCCGGTTTCTCCTCGAGCACAACAACCGCCGGGTGTTGATCGACTGCGGCCTGTTTCAGGGGACGAAACAGCTGCGGCTGCGCAACTGGGATCCGATCCCCTTCGAGGTGAAGCGGCTCGACGCGGTGGTCCTCACCCACGCCCACATCGACCACACCGGCACCCTGCCGCGCCTGTGGGCCGCCGGTTACCGGGGCCCGGTCTTCTCCACCAGCGGCACCCGGGATCTCTCGGCGCTGATGCTCCCCGACTCCGGCCGGCTGCAGGAGGAAGAGGCCCGCTACGCCAACAAAGAGGGCTACTCGAAGCACAAGCCGGCGCTGGCGCTTTACACCGAGGAGAACGCGATCGCCGCGCTCAAGCTGTTCGAGACCTTCGCCTACGACCGCCCGAAGGAGATCGTCCCCGGGATTCGCCTGCGCTTCGCCCGCGCTGGCCACATCCTCGGCTCGGCGATCTGCGACTTCGAGCTGCTCTCGACGAAGCAACGGGTCGTCTTCACCGGCGACCTCGGCCGCTACGCCGCGCCGATCCTCAAAGATCCGGACCGGATCGAGTTCGCCACCACCGTGATCTGCGAGAGCACCTACGGCGATCGGACCCACGGCGACGTCGCCCCGATGGACGCGCTGGCCGCGGCCGTCACCGACACCGTCGCCCGCGGCGGCGTGGTGGTGATCCCCGCCTTCGCCGTCGGCCGCACCCAGGAGGTGCTGTACCACCTGCGAAACCTCGAGGAGGCAAACCGCATCCCCCGGGTGCCCGTCTACGTCGACTCGCCGATGGCCTGCGACGCGACGCCGATCTACCTCGCCCACCGCGAGGACCACGATCTCGACCTCACCGCGATCCTCGACCGCGGCGGCTCGCCCTTCGCCACCTCCAACACCTCGTTCACCCGCTCGGTCGACCAAAGCAAGGCCGTCAACGCGGTCAAGGGCCCGGCGGTGATCATCTCCGCCAGCGGGATGGCGACCGGCGGGCGGATCCTCCACCACCTCAAGCGCCGCCTGCCGGACCCGAAGAACACCATCCTCTTTGTCGGCTACCAGTCGGTCGGCACCCGCGGCCGCCGCATCCTCGACGGGGAGAAAGAGATCAAGATCCACGGGCAGATGGTCCCCGTTCACGCCCAATTGGTGCAGGTGTCGGGATTCTCGGCACATGCCGACTGGGTCGAGGTCCTCAAGTGGATGGACGGCTTCACCGCCCCGCCACGGCAGACGCTCCTGGTCCACGGGGACGATTCGGCGCTCCAGGCGCTCAAGCAGCGGGTGGAGACCAAGGGGTGGACCGTCGCCATTCCGAAGCATCTGGAAACCGTGACGTTGGCTGTCCCGTAAGACGGTTGCTAGACTCCTGCGCCATGCGCGCGACCCGATACCTGCTGATTGTGGCCCTGCTCGGTTCGACCTGGGTGTTCGCGGCTGGCAAGAAGCCCACCGAGTTCCAGGCCCCCAACCAGATGACGGAAGAGGAGCTCGCCGAGGCCAAGGCCCGCAGCAAGAACAAGCTCAACGGGTTCGCCGAAGTGCAGTCGGAGAAGCCCAAGGACATCCCCTGGATGCTGCTCGGCCTGGTCGGGATCTCCTTCCTCGTCGCCACCCCGTTCGCCCTGCGGGCCTTCCGCGGCACCAGCAAGGAGATCGCCGAGAGCGCCGAGGCCCTGGGCGCGGGTGACAAAGGCGACTGAAGGCCGGGACCGGAGCCGCGGTCTCAGGGTGAGTCGGGCGCGGGGAGGTCGTCGTTGTCCCCGCTCTTGCGCTGGTTCTTCTGCGGCTTCTTCACGTCTCCACTGCCGAGGTCGTTGTTCGTCGGCAGGGACGCGCCGCCGTGGCGATCGGGCGGCTGGAGATCCCTGGCGAACTGCTGCGCCACCGCCTTGAGCAGGGTGTTCATGTGCTCCCGGAACAGCCCCGGGTTCTTCGCCACCTTGAAGGGGTCGACGTGCGGCTGCTTCGACTCCACCTCGTCGGCGCGGAAGCTGCGGTACCAGATGTTGCCGCCTCCCTCGAGGAAGAACATCCGCCCGTAGCCGACGACGTACGCCCCGGCGCGGCCCTCCTCGCTGTGCATCCCGTACTCCTCGACGACGAACTCGATCACCACGTCGGCGCCCAGCGGCTTGAGCAGCTCGTAGTCCGGGGCGTTGGCCGGCACCTCTTCGACGAGGAAGCTCTCCAGCGCGCTCGCCACCAGCGCCGGGTCGGCCACGTGGGTCCAGGGACGCTCGTTGGGCAGCAGCCCCAGGGTCGAGGCCCGCAGCTGGTCGGCGACCTCGAAGCGGGTGATCGACGGGACCACCGTGTGCTCGCGGCCGTCGTCGCCCTTCTCGGTGACGCCGCGGTCGAGCTTCAGCTGCAGCCGGCGATCGGCCTCCTTCGGCTCGAGCTTCTTCAGCTTCCCGCCGTAGGTGCTGTCGTCCCGGAAGACGTTGCTGCGCGGGCCGGCGTTCTCTTCGATCCGGGATACGAACGCCGGCTTCATCGCCCGGTCGAGATCCGATCCCGACAGCGGTTGATGGGCGCAGCCCGCAAGTGCCGCCAGAAGCACCGCCAGGGCAGGTGTGCGCATGTCCAAGGTGTACCGCGAAGCTGCTGGACCCGCGAACATGTTTCCGGTAACTCCCCGCTGTCTTTTTGCACCCTTGGGGAGATCTTTCGAACATGACTCTGCGCCGCTGCGGGCTCGCTCTGTCGCTCTGTTCCATGCTGGCGTTGGTCGGTTGCTCCGAGAAGAAGCCGCCTGAGCCCGTCAAGCCGGTCGACGCGGTCAAGCCGGTCGAGGCCGCCAAGCCCACCCCGCCCCCCGCCGCCGACGAGCCGCACGCGCTCAAGGAGTGCGCCGCGCCGCTCGACATCGCGCCCTCCGTCGACCTGAAGATCGGCGAGCGCGCCGCGAAGCTCGGCGGCTACAAGCTGACCTTCGCCGACAAGGACCCGGACTCGCTGAAGCTGGGCATCCTCGGGCCGATCAACGAGGACCTCGGCGAGAACATGGTGGCGCTCAAGCGCTACGTGAAGTTCTTCACCGACGAGAAGGCCGACGCGATCATCGTCACCG
>JAYVRT010000198.1:0-7515 GCA_043776025.1 Archangiaceae bacterium
AGGAGAACGCGGCGAGCTTGCTCGGCTGCGGCTGCACGTGGATCTCCCGCGCCAGGCCGCCGTAGCTGACCACGTCGGCGACGCCGTCGACCCGCATCAACATCGGCCGCACCACCCACTCCTGCAGGGTGCGCAGCTTCATCGGGTCGCCCTGTGCCCCGGTGAGCGTGTAGCGGTAGACCTCGCCGATTGGCGTGGCGTACGCGCCCAGCTCCGGGGTCACTCCTTCGGGGAGCTCGGCGCCGCGGAGCCGTTCGATCACCTGCTGCCGCGCCCACAGCCCGTCGACCCCGTCGTTGAACGTCAACGTCACGTACGACAGCCCGAACATCGACAGGTTGCGCAGCCGCGACATTCCCGGACAGCCGTTGAGCGCCCGTTCGAGCGGGAGCCCAATCTGCCGCTCGACCTCCTCCGAAGGTTGCCCGGGGAAGAGGGTGATCACGTTGACCTGGGTGTCGGTCGGATCGGGGAACGCCTCGATCGTCAGATCGCGGAAGCTGATGTACCCGGCGATCGCGATCACCGCGGTGAAGAACAGCACCGCGCCGCGGTTCTTCAGGCTGAAGGTGACGATCTGCTCAAACATGGCTCACTCCGCGAGATCGACCTGATTGAGCAGCAGCAGCGCACCCTTGGCGACGAAGCGGGTTCCGACCTCGAGGCCGGAACGGATCTCGACCTCTCCGTCGCGGCGCCGGCCGGTCACCACCGTTACCGGCTCGAGCCGGCCTGGGCCCTTGGCGACGAAGACCACGCTCTTGGTGCCTTCGCTCACCACTGCGCTGTCGGGGATCCGCACCCGCTTCGCGCCGTCCACCGGGTTGGGGATCACCTCGATGAAGGCGTTGGGCCGCAGCGCGCGGTCGGTGTTCTTCGCCCGCACCCGCACCTCGACCGTGCGGCGGCGCGCGTCGACGACCTCGGAGATGTGGTCCACCGTGCCCTTGCGCTCGACCCCGCCCACCTGGGTACGGATCGTCACCGGCTCGTTGACGCTCAAGTCTCCGACGTCGTTCTCCGGCACGTCGGCCAGCACCAGCACCTCGTCGAGGTCGGAGATCCGCAGCAGCGCCTTCTCCCGGTCCGGGGTGACCTCCTGGCTCGAGTAGAGGTCGTGCTCGACCACGGTGCCCGACCGGGGCGCGCGCACGTAGAAGAGGTTGTCGCCGCCGGGCGCGACCTGGAGGCTCTGCTTCTTCGCCTCGGCGGCCTTCAGCGCCAGCTCCGCCTCCTTCAGCTCGGCCTCGGCGCTGATCATGTCTTTCTCCGCGACCGCCTTGAGGGCGTAGAGCTCCTGGGAACGCTCGACCACGCGCTTCTTCAGGCTCACCTGCGACCGCGCCGTCTCCGCCTCGCGATCGAGATCCGCCCACGCGCCCGAGCGCACCGAGAACAGCCGGTCGCCCTGCTTCACTGTGTCGCCCAGCCGCACCTGCACCGCCTCGATCCGCCCCGCCAGCGGCGAGCCGACGTTCGAGGTGCGCTTCTCGTCGAAGTCCACCCGGCCCGGCGCCGGCAGCGGCACCAGCGGCTGGCCTTCGGCCGCGACCTTCAGCTCGACGTACTTCCACTGCGGCGCGTCGGGGGCCAGGTTCACCCCGCGGGCGTCGGCCTTGAGCGCTGATGGCCGGCTCTCCGTGGCTTCGCCTTTGCTGCAGCCCGTGCACCCGAGGGCGAGGGCCGCGGCGATGAGGGTCGGCCGAATCAGGCGGGCGGGGATCATGGTGTCAGCTCGGTGGGCAACGGGGGAGAGAGGCCAGAGACGCGGCTGCGCAGCACCGCGAGGTGAAAGACGGCGAGGTCGAGGTCGGACTTGTCGAGCACCAGCTCGCCCAGCGACCGGCGCGCCAGCAGCAGATCCTGGAGCGCGGCGCCTCCGCGCTGCACCGCGGCGTCGAGGCGTTCGACGATGTTGCGCGCCAGCGGCAGCGTCTTCTGCGCCAGCTGGGCCCGCCGCTGCTCGACCTCGTTCGCCTCTTCGTCCACCCGGCGCAGCGAGTCGCGGGCGATCTCGATCACCTGGTCGCGCGCGCGCTCGGCCGACAGCGCCGCCACCGCCGCCGCCCGGGAGTCGGCCTGGCCGCGATCGAACACCGGCAGCGGCACGCTCAAGCCGACGAAGAGGCTGTTGGGCTGGTTGCCGGAGACGACGAACTGATCGCGCACGTAGCCGAACCGCAGCGTCGGGTCGGGGATCACCCGGCGATCGGCGAGCCTCCCGTAGGCCCGCGCGCTGTCGGCCTGCGCGGCCAGCGAGAGCACGTCGGGCCGCGTCTCGGGCTCGAGCTTCGCGGGCGAGGGCGGAATCCGCGCGAGGAACGTCGAGGCCCGGGCGGCGTCGGCGAAGGGCTCGCACGCCATCCCCGCGACCTCGCTGCAGGCGCGCAGCTCGGCGGTGAGCCGCGCACGCTCGACCCCGAGCGTGGCCGCGAGCTTCTGCTCTTCGAGCAGGGCGCGATCGGCGTCGAGGATCGACGAGTCACCCTTGTCGGACCGCGCCTTCTGGATCGCGGTGAGATGCGCCGCGTCCTGCGACAGCTCGGACAGCTCGAAGATCCGCTGCTCGATCGCCGCGATCTCTCCGAGGTGATCGCGCAGATCGTAGTAGCGCTGCAGCAGCAGCCCGCGCGCGTCGAGCACCGCCGCGTCGGCCGCGCGCTTGGTGGCCTCCTGCCGGGGGCCGCGCTTGCCCAGCTCGATCAGCGTCGAGAGGGCGAAGGCATAGTTGGGGATGTTCGCGAGCGGAGAGGCCTGGCAAGGCCCGTCGCCGGCGCAGTTGGGGCTGCCCACCGGGATCGTGTTCGCCGAGAGATCGAGCCCGGGGTTGGGCAGCAGGGTCGCCCGCTCGTAGTCGGCGCGGGCGGAGGCCACCCTGCCCCGGACCTGCTGGAGCTCGGGCGAGTTGTTCCACAGCAGCTCGATCAGCGCCCCGTCGTCGGGCAGCTGCGCGAGCGGCAGCGGCTGGGGATGAGAGGCGAGGACAAAGAGCGCGAGAGGTGCGAGCACGTTGAGGTGCCTTATCCATGCCCCGTGCCCAGAAAAGCCCCAGCGTTTTCAAGTGGTTCTTGGCTCGACGACCCCTTGCCACCGCAAGGGTTTTGCAGCGGCTGAAAGGGCGTTTCATGGACACAAGAGCCCCCGGTTCAGGCGCTGGCGGCGAGGTCCTGGTGGTCGTCGTCCCGCGGCGGAATCGTCGCCTTCACCACGGTGAAGCGATCGGAGAGCTGGACCCAGGCCCGGTACATCACCGGCAGCAGCAGCATCGTCAGCCCGCACGCGGAGATCGTGCCGAAGACGATCACCACCGCCAGCGGCCGCTGGGTCTCACTGCCCATGCCGTGGCTGAGCGCGGCGGGCACGAGGCCAAGCGCGGCGAGCGAAGCGGTCATCAGCACCGGGCGCAGCCGGTCGAGGCATCCCTTGATGATCGCCACGTCGAGCGCCTCGCCCGCCGCCCGCCGTTCGACGATCGCGGTGGTGACGAGCACCCCGTTGAGCGACGCCTGGCCGATGAGCGCGATGAAGCCCACCGCCGCCGCGACCGACAGCGGCATCCCCCCGATCAGCAGGCCGATCACCCCGCCCATCAGCGCGAACGGCACGTTGAGCAACGTCACCACCGCGTTCGCCAGCGAGTTGAACGCCTTGAACAACAGCAGCAGCGTCAGCAGCAGCGCGACCGGGACCACCGTCATCAGCCGGTTCATCGCGCGCTCCTTGTTCTCGAACTCGCCGCCCCACTCGATGCTGGTGCCCGGCGGCATCGGCGCCACCGCCTCGACCGTGGTCCGCGCCTCGTTGACGAAGCCGCCGAGATCGCGGCCGCGCACGTTCATTCGAACCCCGATGTAGCGGCGGCCGTTCTCCCGGTTGATCGACGCCCGGCCGAAGCCGGTGCCGACCTGGGCCAGCGTCTCCAGCGGCACCATCACCCCGCCCTCCACCGGCACCCGCAGCTTGCGGATCTTCTCCAGGTCGTTGCGGTCGACCTTCGGCAGCCGGAGGACGACGTCGAAGCGCCGTTCGCCGTCCCAGAACTCCTCGACGGGACGCCCGCCCATCGCCGTCTGGAACACGTGCTGAAACTGCCCCACCGACAGCCCGTAGCGGGCGAGGATCGCGCGATCGGGGAGGATCTGGATCTGCTCCACCGAGCCACTCTTCACCAGCGCCAGGTCGGCGACGCCATCGACCTTCGCCAGCGCGCCCTTCACCTTCTCCGCCTGCTTCTGCAGCACCGTCAGGTCGTCGCCGAACAGCTTCACCGCCACCTGGCCCTGCTGGCCGCTGATGCTCTCGTTGACGTTGTCGCGAATCGGCTGGCTGAAGTTCACCTCGATGCCGGGGATCTCGACCACCGACTCGTTGAGCTGGGCGATCACCTCGGCGAGGGTGGTGATCTTGCTCGGCCACTGGTTGGGGGGCTTGAGCTTCACGAAGACCTCGAGGTTGTTGTTGAGCTTGGGATCCGTGCCGTCTTCCGGGCGGCCCAGCTGGCTCAGCACCGCGCTCACCGTGGGCTGGTTCTGCAGGCCGGCGATCACGTCGGGGACCAGCCGCCGCCCCTCGGTGAGCGAGATGTTCGAGGGCAAGGTGAAGGTCATGTAGAGCGCGCCCTCGTTGAGCTCGGGGAGGAACTCCGAGCCCAGGGTGGGGACGATCAGCAACGCGCCCGCCAGCGCGAGGGTGGCGCCGGCGATCATCACCTTCGGCCAGCGCAGCGCGAACCTCAGCATCGGCTCGTAGCGCGCCGCCGCCCACCGGAGCACCGGCGACTCCTTGTGCTCCAGCGGCTTGCGGTAGAGGAACGAGGCGAGCACCGGCACCAGCGTCACCGAGAAGAACAGCGCCCCGAACAGCGCGCTGGCGACGGTGTTCGCCATCGGCGAGAAGATCCGCCCCTCGACCCGCTGGAGCATGAAGATCGGCAGGTAGGCAGCGATGATGATCAGCAGCGCGAACACCGTCGGGCGCGTCACCGCCGAGGCCGCCCGGCGGATCCGTTCGTTCTGCGAGACTGGCGGCCCGGCGTGGTGCAGCGCCAACCCGACGAGGATCGCCTCGATGATCACCACCCCTCCGTCGACGATCACCCCGAAGTCGACGGCGCCCATCGACAGCAGGTTCGCCGACATCCCCCGCTGCTTCAGGTAGATGAACGAGGTCGCCAGCGACAGCGGGATCAAGACCGCGACGATCAGGCTGGCGCGCAGATCGAGGAGGAAGACGAAGAGCACCAGGGTGACGAGCAGCGCGCCCTCGAGCAGGTTGTGGCCCACGGTCTCGAGCGTGGTGTCGACCAGCTCGGTGCGATCGTAGAAGGGGACGATCTGCGCCCCGTCGTCGGCGAGCCGTTTGTCGATCGCCTCGACCTGCTTGCGCAGGGCTGCGAGCACCACCGACGGGTTCTCACCCCGGCGCATCAGCACCGTCCCCTCGATCGCGTCGAAGCTGCCCTCGGCGCTCACCACGCCCTGACGCGGCGCCCAGCTGTCGCGCACCACCGCCACGTCCTTGAGGAACACCGGCGTCCCCTCGTGGGTCGCCACCCGCACGTTGCGGATGTCGTCCAGGCTCTTGAACAGGCCCTCGGAGCGGATCACGTACTGCTCGCTGCCCCGCTCGAGCACCCCGCCCGAGGCGTCGTCCGAGCCGTCCTTCACCGCCAGCTCGAGATCGTCGAGCGTCAGCCCGTAGTACGCGAGCTGCTGCGGGTTGGGCTCGACCTCGATCTCGCGCTGCAGCCCGCCGTAGCTGACGACGTCGGCGACGCCGTTGATCCGCATCATCATCGGCCGCACCACCCAGTCCTGCAGGGTGCGCAGCAACATCGGGTCGCCGTGCGCGCCGGAGAGCGTGTAGCGGTAGACCTCGCCGATCGGCGTCGCGTAGGCGCCGAGCTCGGGCGTCACTCCGGCGGGCAGCTCGACGTCGCGCAGCCGTTCGAGCACTTGCTGGCGGGCCCACATCCCGTCGGTGCCGTCGTTGAAGGTGAGCGTCACCGACGAGAGCCCGAAGAGCGACAGGTTGCGCAGGCGCGACAGCTGGGGCGTTCCATTGAGCGCGCGCTCCAGCGGCAGGCCGATCTTCCGCTCCACCTGCTCCGAGGGTTGGCCGGGGAACAGGGTGATCACGTTGACCTGGGTGTCGGTCGGGTCGGGGAACGCCTCGATCGTCAGCTCGCGAAAGCTTAAGTAGCCGGCGATCGCCACCACCGAGGTGAAGAGGATGACGGCCCCACGGTTCTTCAGGCTGAAAGCGACGATCTGCTCGAACATGTTGTCTTCACCTCGGTAAAGCGCCAGCCCGACTTCACCGGCCGTGCCGAGCGCGCCCCGAACCGATTGCGGTGGTTTGGCGAGCCCAGCCGCGACGCGGGGCTGAAAGTTTCAACCGCGGGCTGCAACCGGTTTTCAGTGAAAGAATCTTCAGGCCGCGCAGGTGAAGCGGGCTTCATCGTTCGTGGTTAGCTTCATCGACCCGTGAGCAAGGCCTTCACCAGCGAAGAGACGGTCGACGCACCGGAGGTGGTCGCCCCGCGCCGGCCGATTCCCCCGGACGTGACCAACTACGTCACCCCGCGCGGCCTGCAGCTGCTTCGCGACGAGCTGGTGCGGCTGCGAGCAGCCCGCGCCGAGGCCGGGCGGATTGCCCAGCTCGAGCAGCGCCTCGCCTGCGCCCAGCCTGTCGACCCTGCCACCCAGCCGCGCGACGAGGTGCGCTTCGGAGCCACGGTCGTGGTCCGTGCCGCATCCGGCCTCACCCGCACCTACCAGCTCGTCGGCATCGACGAGGCGGACGCGGCGAACGGAAAGATCGCCTTCGTCGCCCCGCTCGCCCGCGCGTTGCTGGGGAAGCGGCCGGCACAGACCGCGTCGGTGCCGACCCCGCACGGAGACGACGAGCTCGAGGTGCTGTCGATCTCCTACGTCTGATCTTCGTCGAGCCGCTTGAGGAACGTCGGGTAGCTCATGCCGAGCAGCTTCGCCGTCTCCATCCGCTTCCCGCCCAGGCGCTCGAGCACCCAGCGCACGTAGCGGCGCTCGAGCTCTTCGGCGGCGACTGGTGCGCCGCGGAGCACGAACGCGTCGGCGGGGATCGCCATCGGCTGCGCCTCGCCGAGCGCGATCTGCGACAGCTCCAGCGCCGGCCCCTCTTCGAGCACCACCGCCCGCTCGAGGATGTTCTTCAGCTCGCGCACATTTCCGGGGAAGCGGTAGGCCTTCAACCGTTCGATCGCCCCCGCGGACAGCGACAGATCGCGCCGGCGCATCTCGGCGCCGATGCTGTGCAGCAGCCCGGCGGCGAGCCCTTCGATGTCCTCGGTGCGATCGCGCAGCGGCGGCACCTGCACCTTGAAGACCGAGAGCCGGAACCAGAGATCCTCTCGGAACTTGCCGTCGCGGATGTGCGCCGCGAGGTCGCGGTTGGTCGCGGCGACGACCCGGGCGGTGCTGCTCTGCTCCGCGGCAGCGCCCAGCCTTCGGAAGCGACCCGAGTCGAGGAAGGTGA
>JAYVRT010000199.1:0-7515 GCA_043776025.1 Archangiaceae bacterium
CTGAGCGCGGACGCGTGCTGCAGTGGCTCGCGGTGCTCGGGGTTCCTCCGCAGGCGGTGCTCGACTCGGACTCGCCGTCGTCGGGAGAAGCCCGCAAGCTCGCGCTCGCGTTGGGGCTGGGCCGGCCGAGTTGGGGGCTCATCCTCGACGAGCCCACCCACCACCTCGATGCACCGGCGGTCGAACGGCTTCAAGCCGCGCTCTCTTCTTTCGAGGGCGCGCTGCTCCTCGCGACCCACGACGCGCGCTTCGCCCAGGCGTGCACCGACCAGCGCTGGCCGCTGCCCACTGGGTAGAACCTGCGATTGCGGCCCCTACACTGCTTCGAGCCGCTTCGTCCCAGGAACGCCGAGCACGAAGTCGGCGCCGAACGCCTGCGAGGGCGCGAGCGCTCCCTGCGGCCGGTTCGCCAGCACCTGCTCGACCGCGCTCACTGCCGCGACCCGGGTGAACTCGTAGCCGTCGCAGGTCTCCATCCACCCCTCGACGCTGCCGCCGCCCGCCTTGCTCGCCTTCGCGTAGAGGTAACAGCGGTTGGTGGCGCGGCCCTCGACGGTGGGGCCCGTGCCGCGCTTCTCGAGCTCCGCCTCGACCCGCGAACGCAGCGCCTTCGAGTTCATCACGCCCGACAACACCGGCATCCCCACCGCGGCCAGCGGCCAGCCGAAGCCCAACAGGCGCGCCAGCTTCGAGGGGAAGGCGAGCGAGACGGTGATGTTCGGAATCGAGGTGCTGTGCCAGGCGGTGACGAGGTCCGCGATCGGCGCCGGCACCACCCACGACTTGCGGCCGCTGAAGGTCACCTCGTGCACGCCTTTGCCGAACACCGTGGGCACCAGCTTGCCCTCGCGCCGCACCCGGCCCCCGAGGCCCAGCAGCCCGAGCGCGGACTTCAGCGTCCCCGCCGAGGGCTGGCCGAGCATCGCCAGCGCCAGCTCGAGCGTGTCCGCGCCGGGGAGCCTCGAGCTGACCCACGACACCAGGCAGTCCGAGGGGACGACGTCCCATCCGACGCCGGGAATCAGCGCCACCTTCTTCTCTCGCGCCTGCGCGTCCCGGGCGAAGAGCGCCTCGAAGACCGGCAGCTCTCCGGTGATGTCGAGGTAGCTGCAGCCGGCGTCGAGACAGGCGTCGGCCATCGGCTGGCTCGTCTCGACGAACGGACCCGCGGCGTGCAGCACCGCGCCGGCGCCGGTCAACAACGAGCGCAGGCCGGCGGCGTCGGAGATCGCCACCGCCTTCCACGGCAGCCCGAGCCGCTCTGCCAGCGGGCGCAGCTTGTCGGCATTGCGGCCGGCGAGGATCGGCTTGAGTCCGCGGCGCGCCGCCTCTTCGGCGAGCAGCACGCCGGTGTAGCCCGTCGCTCCGTACAGCACCCAGTCGGCCATGGCGCAGCAGCTAACCAGCGGCCGACCGTTCGCGCTGCACTTTCGACCGCATTAACGCGCGCAGAAATTCGTCCGGGAATTCCAGCGCGGCTTGCGACGCCGGCCAGCGGAGAGCGGCGCCTCCCAAATGATCCGCTCAAAGCGCGGCTGGCGCCTCGTGATTGCGCGTCAAGCGCAGCCGCGGGCGGCACGCATTCTCGGAAAGTGGGAACCGACGCGCCCGTCGGTTCGACAATCTCTTCAGACATCGCCGCCGGAGTTCCCATGACCTCGCCCATCTCCAACTCTTCCAGCGACGCCGCGCTGCATCGGCGCCGGCAGCCGCAAGCCGCACCGCAACTGGCTCCACAGAAGGCAGCCGACCAGCGCGCGGACGAACGCCGGCAGCCGCGCGACGGGTTCGAGAAGAAGCCGATTCAGAATCGTCGGGTGACGGACGGCGATGGCTTCGATGGCTCGGCCGGCGCCGCTGGGCGAATCGCCGCGCTGGCTCGCCCCGATGGCCAGGGTCCGGCGCAGACGCCCTCGCTCACCGCGATCGAAGGGGGCCGTCGCAGCACCGACCCGACCCGCGGCACCCCGACGGCGAGACCCAAGGACGATTCGCTCGGCTCGCTGAGCAAGAAATACGAGTCGGGCAACCGCGGGCCAGGCACGGTCTCTGGCGGACACGGCGACCCCGGCGGCGTCTCCTACGGCTCCTACCTGCTGAGCTCCAAGACCGGGACCGCGAAGGAGTTCGACAACTGGCTGAAGAAGAACCACCCCGACTACGCCAGGGCGCTCGCAGGGAAGACGCCAGGCACCAAGGCCTACAGCAAAGCGTGGAAGGAGCTCGCGGCGAAGGACCCCAAGGGCTTCGAGGCGGCGCAGCACGACTTCGTCAAGCAGACGCACTACGACCCGCAGAAGAAGGCGGTCGAGAAGGCAACGGGCATCGACTTCGACAAGAGGTCGAAGGCGCTGCGCGACGTGCTCTGGAGCACCGCGGATCAGCACCGCGGCGGGACGACCAACATCTTCAAGAAGGCGCTCAAAGGCCGCGACCCGTCGAAGATGACGGACGCGGAGATCATCAAGGCGGTCTACGCCGAGCGCGGCCGCACCAGGGCCAACGGGACGCTCGTCCACTTCACCCACAGCTCGCACAAGGTGCAGGACGGCGTGAAGAACCGCTTCCGCAACGAGGAGAAGGACGCGCTCGCCGAGCTCGCCCGCGAGCAGCGCAACGCCGCCTGACGCGGAAGACCGTTCGGACGCGGCTTTCGACCGCTGGGCAGAGCCGCGCCCCGGCCGACGCGCAGACGGTCGTTGATCCGGCTCATGCGCCTGCCCCGCTTCCTGCTGCTGTGTCTGCCGATCGCCGCCACCGCGGGGACCGCCGCCCACCTCAACACCGCCACCGCCACCTCCGAGGGCGTCGCCCAGCAGGTGAAGTGGCTCGAGGCCACGCTGGACGACAAGGACGCCGCGGCGAACCAGGCGGCGTTCCCCGAGGGAGAGCTGTTCACCTGGGAGTTCTATTCGCTGGCCCTGTTCAACATCGCCCAGGCCAGCGGAGAGCCCGCCGACGCCGAGCGCGCCGTCCGCGTCGCGCGCGAGGTGCTGCCGAAGATGGACGCGATGCTCACCCACTTCCCCTTCTCGCGGATGAAGGACCGCCGGCTGCGCGGGGGCATCTGCTGGTTCTCCGGCCAGAGCCTCGTCCGCGCGCACCTCGTCGCACTCGCGGGCCCAAAGGCGACCCCGGCGGAGCTGAAGCGTTTTCACGACGACAGCGCCCTGCTCTTTGGCGAGTTCTCGGCCTCCCGCACCGCGGTGCTCGAGGCCCACCCCGGCCAGAGCTGGCCGGTGGACTCGCTGTTCGGCTTCGAGGCGCTGCAGCTGCACGACCGGCTCTTCGGCACCGGCTACTTCCGGGTCTTCGACAAGTGGATCTCCGCCGTCGAGGCGACCAAGGACAAAGCGACCGGGCTCCACGTCTCCTTTCTCACCCTCGACGGCCGGGCGCGCGACGTGCCCCGGGGCTGCGCGCTGTCCTGGAGCCTCGCCGTCCTCCCGCGCCTGGCGCCGAAGCTCGCCGCCGAGCAGTGGGCCGCCTACAAGCAGCACTTCTTTCGCTGCACCCTCGGTACCTGCCTGGTGCGCGAATACCCGCCGGGCATCGACCGCCCGGGCGACGTCGACTCCGGGCCGGTGGTCGACGGCTTCGGGATGTCGGCGACGGCCTTCGCGCTCGCCGCGGCCCGGGCCAACGGCGACCTGGCGACCGCCGCCACGCTCGAGCGGCTGGGAGAGTCCTTCGGCAGCCCGGTGGTCACCGCCGAGGGCAAGCGCTACCTCGACGGGGCGGTGCCGATGTTCGACGTGCTCTCGCTGTGGGTACGAACCGTACCGGTGACGCCGCGCTGATCTAGGATGTCTGCTCTTCCATGAGCGACTCCGAGCAGGACGACCGCCGCAAGCACTCCCGAACGCCCCTGTCCCTGCTGGTGCAGTTTCGCTTCAATACGTTCGAAGACTTCCTCGCCGACTACTCGGTCAACATCTCCCCCGGGGGGATGTTCATCCGCACCGACGACCCGCAAGAGGAAGGGGCGATCATCTACCTGCAGTTCTCGCTCAAGGACGGCAGCCGGTTGATCGAAGGCATGGGCAAGGTGGTGCGCTGCAACCTCCCGGGCGCCGCTGGGCGGACGGCGGGGATGGGGATCGAGTTCCTCAACTTCGACGACGAGTCGATGGCGTTGATCAACGAGATCTGCGCCACCCGCGAGGCCCAGACCCGCCCGAAGAACTGACCCGTGGGCCTGCGCGCGCGGCTGCTGCTGGCGTTCCTCGCTCCGACCTGGGTGCTGCTCGCCACCGCCGGCTTCTTCGGCTACCGCTTCAGCCGCAACCTGCTGGAGGACGAGCTGGGCGCGTCGCTCTCCTCGGTGGCGGCGACCGTCGCCTCGGGGCTCTCGGCCGAACGGCTGCTCTCCATCTCCGAGGGCGACGACAAGGGCGAGGGCTCGCGCACCTGGCGGTCGCTCTCCCGCGAGCTGGGCGAGGCCCGCACCGCCGCCGGAGCGCGCCGCGTCTTCGCCTTCGACCGCGAGGGGCGGGTCCGGCTCGACGTCGGCGGCGGCCTGCCGACGATGGCCTTCGTCCCCGAGCTGTCTCGCGACGGCAACGAGCTGGGGGAAGTCTGGGCGGGCAAACCCACCGCGTCGCAGGTGCTCTTCGAGGGCAACGACGGCCGGCTCTACAAGACCGGCTACGCCCCGCTGCTGCGCGACGGCAAGGTGGTGGGAGCGATCGGCGTCGAAGGCAGCGCCGAGTTCTTCGGCCCGCTGCGCACGCTGGCCCGCAGCTTCCTCGGGCTGCTGGCGGTGACGCTGGGCGTGCTCGCCGCCGCGGCGCTGGTGACGGCGCGGGCGCTGTCGGTGCCGCTGGAGCGGCTGGTGGCCGCCGCGACCCGCATCGGCAAGGGAGACCTGACGACGAAGGTGGCGGCGGAGACGACCCCGGAGATCGGCATCCTCGCGGCGCAGCTGGAGTCGATGCGCGAGGCGCTGGAGAGCCGCGATCGCCAGCTGAAGATGATGCTCGGCGGCGTCGCGCACGAGGTGAAGAACCCGCTGGGCGGCATCGAGCTGTTCGCCGGCCTGCTCCACGAGGAGCTGTCGTCGGTGAGCCCCAACTCCGCCGACGCGCTGGACCACACCGCGCGGATCCGCCGCGAGCTCGACTACCTCAAGCGCATCGTCGACGACTTCCTCGCCTTCGCCCGGGAACAGAAGATGGCGAAGAGCCCGTTCGCCGCCGCGGGGTGGATCCAGACCGCGGCCGATGTGCTCACCGGCGACGCGCGGCAGAAGCAGGTGACGCTCGAGGCCACCGCCGACGAGGCGATGCTCGAGGGCGACTTCAACCTGCTGACCTCGGCGCTGGTGAACCTGGTGAAGAACGCGGTCCAGGCCTCTCCCGAGGGGAAGTCGGTGCGCCTGGCGGGGCGCCGAAAGCCCGACCGGTACATCGTCGAGGTGTCCGACGAGGGCGCGGGGATTCCCGGCGAGCTGCAGGCGCGCATCTTCGAGCCCTTCTTCACCACCCGGGAGAAGGGCACCGGCCTGGGCCTGCCGCTGGCACGCAAGCTGGTCGAGGCCCACAAGGGCACCCTCAGCCTCGAGTCGGCTCCGGGAAAGACGACCTTCCGGCTCGAGCTGCCGCTCTGACGTCCCTGCCGCAGATCCTTTCCTCACCCATGACTTCCGGCACATGTGGCCCTGGCCGGCGCCCCGTACGGTGCGTCCCATGGACCTTCGAAGCGTGCCGAATGACTGTGCAGCGCTGACGCACACACTGCGCAGCAATCTGCACAGTCGGGGGCCTGCGGCAGCAGAGGCGGCCGGTTGTAATGGGCACGTGAAGTGCAACTGTTGTCCGCGGACCGAGGGGCCAGGGCGCGAAACCGCGACCTGGGTGTCACGAATCTCAACGACAAGGCAGGTCATGAAAAAACTGATTCTGGGAAGTCTGGTGGCGCTGTCCCTGGTGGGGTGCACCAACACCCTCTCCAGCACCGGGGCGCGCGCCTCGGGTTCGCTGGCGGCCTCGCGCGACGACTCGCTGCTGTACGCGGCGGACACCGACAACGGCGCGCTCGCCGTCATCGACGTCAAGACGAAGCTGAAGCTGTACGAGGTGAAGGTCGGCGTCGCGCCCTGGCGGGTCGCGGTCGGAGCCGATGACACCATCTTCGTCGCCAACCGCGGCAGCCGCACCCTGAGCGTCATCCGCAAGGGCGAGACCCAGGTCTCCGCCGAGGTCGCCACCGACGTCGACCCGGTCGGCCTCGCGGTCGCTCCGGACGGGAAGACCGTCTATGTGGTCTGCAGCGCCAAGGCGTCGGCCGCCGAGTACGGCACGCTGGCGGCGATCGACACCGCGACGCTGCAGCAGAAGTGGAGCCTCGACCTCGGAGACGAGCCCCGCGGCATCGCGCTGCTGGACGCGGACCGGGCGGTGGTCTCGCTCTACCACTCGGGCGACGTGGTCCAGGTCGACCTGAAGCACCCGGCGGTGGTGAAGAACGGCACCGACATCTACAGCCAGGCCAACTCGGGCGTCCTCGCGACGCGGACCTCGGGTGGCTCCGGCGGCGGTGGCGGCTATGATCCGTACGTCGGCATCACCTTTCACCCGCGCGCGGCGACCGACCTGATCGTGACGCCGGACTCGCACCGCGTCTTCCTCGCCGCGGTGCTCTCGCGCGAGTCTCCGATCCTCACCCCGCCGACCCCGGACACCCCGTACTACAAGGGCCAGGGCCCGCGGCTGGTCGGCTCGGTCACCACCTCGGCGCTGTTCACCCTCGACGTCAGCGAGAAGGGCCTGACGCCGATCGTCGACGACATCTCCGGCTACGGAGGCAACGCGACGGGCACCGCCGACCACCCGCAGACCAGCTTCGCCGTCTCGGGCAACGGGGGCTCACCGACGCTCCAGGGCGCGACCGTGGGCGTCATCGACGGCACCGGCACCTGGCTGTTCCTCGTCAACCGCGAGACGAGCAACCTCGCCGTCATCTCGGTGAACCAGCGCAACGCGAAGGAAGACAACAGCGGGCAGAACTACAACGGCGGCAACACCTACCCCTACTACGGCTACGGCAACGAGCTGCCCTCGGTGCACTCGGTGGCGGCGATCGGCCCGGGCTCGGACGGCCTGGTGGTGATGGGCGACAACGCCCGCGCCTACGTCTACAGCCAGTTCGATCACCAGGTGCATGAGATCGGCTTCGACGACAGCAGCAAGAAGATCGTCGGCAAGGGCCCGATGCCGTTCAGCGTCGGTGTCGAGACGCTCTCCCCCGATCTCGCGGCTGGCCGGAAGCTCTTCTTCGACGCCAACAACCGGAAGATCTCCGCAGTCGAGGCCTCGGTCGCCTGCAGCAGCTGCCACCTCGAAGGGCGCGACGACGGCCACACCTGGAACTTCCCCGACGGGCCGCGCCAGACGCCGACCCTCGCGGGCCGCGGCACGCTCGAGACCGCGCCCTACCACTGGAGCGGCGAGTTCAAGACGCTGCCGGAGTTCCTCAAGCACACCGTCACCGCCCGCATGGGAGGCACCGGCCTCG
>JAYVRT010000200.1:0-28971 GCA_043776025.1 Archangiaceae bacterium
CGTTGGCAGGACTCCGACGTGCCGGCCGCCTACCTCCCCACCACCCAGGCGGTGCCGCTGACTCCAGCGCAGGTGGTGCCGCGCGGCTTTCAGGGCTCGGTCGCCGACGTCTGGCTGAAGATTACCTGGCCCTCGGTGCGGGTCGAGGCGGAGGCCGCGGTGGCGTGGGCGACCATCGCCCAGGGCTCGCTGATTCCTGGCGTGCTGCTGCGCGAGCCGCTGTCGTCTTTCCAGTGGGGCGCCGCGCTCGAGCTCGAGGCGGGCGCTCCGACGTCGACCTTCCAGGCTGGCGTCCACGCGGGCGTGGCAAGTGGAGACCCCGCGCCCGGGTTCGGTGCGTTTCCGCCGGCCAACGGCAAGGCGACGCCGGGTGAGCTCGACGGGCCGCAGGCGACCCCGCCCCGCGATCTGCGCGCGGACAACTTCCGCTTTCACCCCGACTACCGGGTAGACAGGATCCTCTTCTCGGAGATCGTCGGCACCGTCACCGACGCGGTCTACATCCAGCCCTTCGTGCAGGCCCGGCTGCTCAACTTCACCAGCAGCAAGCTCAAGGCGCGCGCCTCAGGCACCTGGACCCGTGCGCTCTACGCCGCGTCCACCCCGGGCAACGCCACCGACCTCGGCGTCGAGCTGCAGGGCTCGCTGCGCTGGGAGAGCCGCGACGGCTTCGACGTCCTCGCCGAGTACGCGGTGCTCTTTCCCTTCGCGGGGCTGTCGAATCCCGTGCAGCGCCTCACCGCCACTCCGGCGCAACTCGTTCGGCTCCGCCTCGCCTGGATCTTCTGATGCGCCTCCTTCCCGCCCTCGCCTTGCTGTGCCTGTTCGCCTGCGGCGAGAACCGCACCTACGTCGACAAGGCCGCTTACGAGCCCCCGACGGTGACTCCGGTCTCCTGCCTGCCCAACCTCGATGGGAAGATCGAAGCCGCCGAGCTGAAGGCAGCGATCGGCGTCCCGGAGTCGCTGGTGGTCTCGCCCGCCGGTGTGCGCCGCAGCATCGACATCGCGGGCGCGGTCGACGGCCAGGGCCACCGGGTCTGGAACTTCACCTCCGACTACCCCGATGATCGGATCGCGAAGATCTCCGCTGGCCCGCTCGTGGGAAGGTGGTTCGCCGCCACGTTCCCCAACGGGCAGTACGTCGCGCCGATCGACGCCGCCTCGACGCTGCTGGGCATCTACAGCGACGACGGCTCGAACCTGCTGCTGCACGGCATCGCCTCGGCGCTGGAGAACCCGCCCGAGGGGAAGACGCTGCTGCCGTACGCGGTGCCGGTGGCGGTCTACAAATACCCGCTCGAAGTGGGAAAGAGCTGGGTCAGCGCCGGGCAGATCGTCAACGGCCTGATCCGCAATCTCCCCTACGCCGGCCGCGACACCTATCAGGTCTCGGTGGACGCGGCGGGCCGCCTCGAGCTCACCGACCTCACCTTCACCCAGGCGCTGCGGGTCCGTACCCACGTCACCGTCGAGCCGGCCGTCGGCGCCTCGGTGTCCCGCCGGCAGATCTCCTGGATGTTCGAGTGCTTCGGCGAGGTCGCCCGCGCGGTCAGCGTCGACAACGAGCCACTGGAAGATTTCACCACCACGTCCGAGCTACGACGCCTCGGTCTTTAGAAAAGGAGCAGGGCGCATGATCTGGCAACAGTGGAAGAAGGGCTTCGACGTCTGGGAGAACAAGACCGCCGAGCTCATGGAGCAGGTGCTGAAGAACCCGCGGGTCCTCGAGCCGGCCGGCGCGATGTTGACGGTGTCGATGAAGCTCAAGGCCGCCTCCGACAAGGCGATGGCGACCTTCTGGAGCAACTGGGGCCTGCCGACGAAGCGCGACCAGGAGCGGACGCTCCACGCCCTGAACCAGCTCAACAGCCGGCTGATCGACCTCGAAGAGCGGCTGGCGAACCTCGACCCGAAGAACTGACCGCGAGAAACACGATGGACATCACCGCCTACCTCGACCTCAAGCCCGCTCCCCGCGCCGTGTTCGACTCGTTGCCTCAGCGGAGGAGCCGGGTGCGGTTCATGCTGCCCACTCCCGACGGAGACTGGCGCGCGGTGACGTGGGGCGCGTTCGCGAGGCAGATCCGCCAGGCGGCGCTGTTCCTCACCTCGATTGGTTTTCAGCCGGGCGACCGCGGCGCGGTCTACGCCCTCAACTCGGTGGAGTGGCTCTCGGCGGCGCTGGCGATCCAATCGGCCGGCGGGGTGATGGTGCCCATCTACCCGGCGAGCACGTCGTCCCAGGCGGCGTACGTCGCCAACCACAGCGACGCGAAGGTGCTCTTCATCGACACCCCGGCGCTGTTGACCCGCATCTTCGAGGCGTGGGGCGAGTACGCGAACGTCACCCGAATCGTCACCATCGGGGCGCAGCCGATCGAAGCCGGCCCGCTGCTCGAGCAGATGCGCAGCAAAGGCAAGAGCACCCCGCCGATCGCCGAGGTGGAGAAGAAGCTCGTCTCCTGGGGCCGGGCGATGGCCACCGGCGCCACCCGCGACGCCGAGAGCCCGACCGACTTCGACCGGATGTTGGACTCGGTGTCACTCGATCAGCCCGGGCTGATGCTCTACACCTCGGGGACCTCGGGCAACCCGAAGGGCGTGCCGCTGACCCACCGCAACGTCTCGGTGAACGGCCTCGACTGGCTGAAGAACAACGCCTCGCTGCTCGAGGCGAACGACGTCGATCTCCTCTGGCTGCCGATGAGTCACATCTTCGGTTTTGGCGAGGCGTGCCTCGGCAACACGCTGGGCTTCACCACCTACTTCGCCGACCCGTCGACGGCGCTGGCGAAGCTGCCCGAGGTGCAGCCGTCGATCTTCATGAGCGTCCCGGCGCTGTGGGAGAAGCTGGGCTCGATGGCGGCCGGCGCGACGGCCGAGCAGAAGCGGGCCGCGCTCGGCGCCGCGACGGGTGGGCGGTTGCGCTTCTGCCTCTCCGGCGGAGCGGGCCTCAAGCGTGAGGTCAAAGAGCTCTTCCACTCCTGCGGCCTGTTGATCATCGAAGGCTACGGCCTGACCGAGTGCAGCCCGACGCTGACCCTCAACCGGCCCGACGCCTTCCGCTTCGACACCGTGGGCAAGACGCTGCCGTCGGTGCAGCTGAAGCTCGCCGAGGACGGAGAGATCCTCGCCCGGGGCCCGACCATCTTCAGCGGCTACCACAAGGATCCGGTCGCGACCCGCGAGGCCTTCACCGACGACGGCTGGTTCAAGACCGGGGACGTCGGCCGCTTCACCGACGACGGTTTTCTCCAAATCATCGATCGCAAGAAGGACATCCTCGTCACCGCCGGCGGGAAGAACGTGCCGCCCGCGAACATCGAGATCCGCTTCCGCGATGACCCCTTCATCGCCCACGTCGTCGTCTTCGGAGACGGCCAGCGCTTCCTCACCGCCGGCGTCTGGCTCAACCAGGCGGCGGTCAACGCGCAGCTCGACAGCCAGGCGGTGGCTCCCGCGGCACGGGCCGAGGCGACCCGGGTGCTGGCGCAGCGCCGGGTCGACGAGGTCAACGCCCAGCTCGCCAGCTACGAGACGATCAAGAAGTTCGCGATCATCGACACCCCTCTCACCGTCGAGGGCGGGCTGCTCACCAGCACGCTCAAGGTGCGGCGCAAGCAGGTCTACCAGGCGTTCGCCCGCCAGCTCGAGGCGCTCTACACGTGAAGCGGCTGACGAACCTGCTCGGGCTGTTGACCCGCGCCAAGCCGCAGGTGGGCATCACGCCCGCCGACGCCGTCTGGCACGAGAACAAGTGGAGCCTGCTCCGCTACCGGCCGCGCCCGGCGGGGATCGCGTTCCCGACGCCGCTTCTCCTCGTGCCGAGTCTGATCAATCGCCACTACGTGCTCGACCTGATGCCGGGCAAGAGCCTCGCCGAGTACCTCGTCGCGCAGGGCCACGACGTCTACTGCATCGACTGGGGCACGCCGGGGGACGAGGACCGCTACCTGTCGTTCGACGACATCGTCGATGGCTACCTTGGCCGGGCGTTGGCGGTGACCGCGCGGCTCGCCGGCACGCCGCGGGCGCACGTGCTCGGCTACTGCATGGGCGGCACGCTGGCGGCGATCCACGCGGCGGCTCACCCGGACCGCTTCGCTTCCTTCGTCGCGCTGGCGGCGCCGGTGCAGTTCGACGACGGCGGGCTGCTGTCGGGCTGGACCCGCTCGAAGGGGTTCGATCTCGACACGCTGCTCACCGCCTGCGGCAATGTGCCCTGGCAGCTGATTCAGTCGGCGTTCGGGATGCTGCGCCCGACGCTGAGCCTGTCGAAGGCGGTGATGGTGGTGGACCGCGCGGAGAACGACGAGTTCCTCGACGGCTTCCTCGCGCTCGAGGCCTGGGGCAACGACAACGTCGCCATCCCCGGTGAGTTCTACCGGCGCTACCTCGAAGACCTCTACCGCGGCGACCTGCTGGTGAAGGGGACGATGCGCCTGTCGGGCCAGACTGCGAAGCTGCAGGCGATCGACTGCCCGACGCTGGTGGTGACGTTCGAGCACGACAACATCGTCCCGCTCAAGAGCGCGGCGCCGCTGATGGAGCTGATCTCCAGCAGCGACAAGAAGCAACTGCACCTGCCGGGGGGGCACGTTGGCGCGGTGGTGAGCAAGCACGCGGCGAAGACGCTCTGGCCCCAGCTGTCGGCGTTCTGGGCCGCGCACGAGAGCGCGCAGCCGCAACCGGCCCCCCGCCTCGCCGCGATCCGCAGGTAGTCGTCAGGCTGCAGCGAGTTCGACGCCGGAGATGGGAAGACGAATGAAGAACGTCGTCCCCTTCCCGACCTCGCTCTCGAACGAGAGGTGGCCCTGGTGCTTCCCGACGATGACCGCGCGGGCGATGGCGAGCCCCTGGCCGGTCCCCCGGCCGACCGTCTTGGTGGTGAAGAAAGGATCGAAGATGTGCTCCTGGATCCCAGCTGGGATTCCGGCGCCGGTGTCGCCGATGGTGATCAGCGCCTCCATTCCGTCGCGCCGGGTGGTGACCCAGATTTTCCCTCTCTCGCCCGACTCCTTCACCACGTCGGCGATCGCGTGCGCCGCGTTGACGACGATGTTGAGAATCGCCTGGTTGATGTCTCCGGCATGGCAAAGCACCAGCGGCAGGTCTCCGAAGTTCGTCTCGAGGTCGGCGACGTAGCGGTACTCGTTGCGGGCGATCGTCAGGGTGCTCTCGATCGCCCGGTTTAGATCGACCGGCGAGGCTTCGGATGAGTCCGGATGCGCGAACTCCTTCATCGAGCGGACGATCGTCGTCACCCGGTCGAGGCCGTCGATGCACCGCGCGAACGCCTTAGGAATGTTCTCGACCAGGTAGGGAAGGTCCGCGTCCTCGACCGCCTGCGGCGCCGGCGCGAGCCGCAGCTTTTCGATCAGGGCGACCAGCGTCTGGGTCGCCTCATCGAGGAAGTGAACGCTGTCGCCGACGAACTGCACCGGGGTGTTGATCTCGTGGGCGATGCCCGAGGCGAGGCGGCCGACCGACTCGAGCTTCTGCGCGAGGCGGAGCTGAAGCTCGACCTGCGCGCGCTCCAGCATCTGTTTCTTCAGCGCCTCGTTGGCGGTGAGCAACTCGGCGGTCCGTCGCTCGATTCGGGCCTGAAGCTGCTGTTTCTCGCCTTCCAAAGTCTCGTTTCGTTCGACGATTCGCCGGTGGGCGATCGCCTTGCGCAGCTCCTCGCTGATCGACTCGGCAGAGCAGCCCTTGGTGAGGTAGCCGAAGGCGCCACACTTCATCCCCTCGACGGCGTCCGAGACGGCCAGCGATTCGGTGAGGATGATCACCGGGATGAGCGGTTGCCGGATCCGCAGCGCGCGCACCACGTCGAGCCCGGTCAACCCCGGCATCTGGAGATCGCAGATGACTGCGTCAGGCTCGCAGAGGCCGGCGAAGGTCAGCCCCTCTTCACCGGAGGCGGCGGTGTCGACTCCGTAGCCGGCGGCGGCGAGCGTGAGCTCCATGAATTGCCGCACTGTCCGACTGTCGTCGATTACGAGGATCCGCTCGGGACTGGCTGCCACGGAGCGGACTCGCTGCAAGGCGAGCGCCAGCGCAAAGCGCGGACGATCCACCCCTTGGGCGAGGTCGAAAGGCACCCGCCGTCAGGAATGACCTGGATCCACGGCGGATCAGCGCTTCGTCTTCTTCGGTGGTTCCCACAGCTCGAGCTTGCGACCCTCGGGGTCCATCACCCAGGCGAAGCGGCCGTACTCCGAGGCCTCGATGCCCTTGGCGTCGATCTTCACCCGGCCACGGCGCAGCCTCTTCAACAGCGCGTCGAGGTCGTCGACGATGAAGTTGAGCATGTACGACTCGCGCGACGGCGCGAAGTACCTGGTGTCGGCCGCGAACGGGCTCCAGACGGTGAAGCGCTGCCGCGTGGCCTTCGGCTTCTCCTCCCACTGGAACGCGGCGCCGCCCCAGGGCTGGATGTTGACCCCGAGGTGTTTGCGATACCAGCCCTGCAGCTTCTTGCGATCCTTCGACTTGAAGAAGATTCCGCCGATTCCAATCACACGTGCCATGGGCAGACCCTACCGCAGCGGCGGCGTATTCACGGGTGCAGCAGCTGTCGCAGCTCGAGCGCCTGGGGCGAATCGGCGAAGGCGTTCGCCGCCAGCTCGAGCACCCGAAGGCGCTCGGCGGTGCGGCCTTCGCCCTCGAGCGCCCGCGCCAGGTCGAGCACTCCGGCGAGCCCATTGGCGTCGCTGGTGAGGAAGGTGAAGCGGTAGGCGCTGCCCGGCTCGGCGTCGTCGCCCCCTTGAATCCGGACGAGCCGCCGCCCACCCGCGGGAGCGAGCACCATCAACTCCGGCTTCCCGTCGACCTGCAGCGCTCGCGGCGGCGGAGCTGCCTTCGCGGTCGGCGAGGTCGCCGCGGCCTTCTTCGTCTGCCAGGTCTCGAGCGCGACGCCGTCGATGACGAGCAGCTTGCCCTTCTTTGGCGGCACCACCACCACCGCGACCTTCTCGGTCTCGTTGCCGACGCCGACCCGGAAGCAGTCCACCCCCGACAGCGCCGCGGCGGTGCGGTCGGGGTAGTCGACGTGGCCGCCGGTGAAGCCGGTGAGGCTGCGGGTCAGCGGACACTCCTGGGCGGTGGACAGCGAGTCGTTGGGCTCTTCTTCGTACGGGCCGCCGGTCATCTCCTCGACGTGCAGAGTGTACGGCACCAGCGACTTCTCACGCGGCGGGCGGTTGGCCTCCTCGAAGAAGGGGCCTTCCTCGACGCGCAGGTACAGCGGCCCGCCCTTCGTCTTCAACGCGTCGACGCGCTCGGCGGCCCCGACGCCGACGTCGTCGAGCAGCACCACCGAGTCGAGGTGGCTGGCCTCGTTGGGCTGCAGCGCCTGGACGTAGAGGTTCAAGTCGGAGACGCCTGAGAGCGTGATCCGCACCGGGCCGCCGGGCACGTCGGCGACGTAGAAGTCGTTGTCGTTCTTCTCGCCCTCGGCGACGCCGTTGATCGCCCCTTTGACGTCGGCGCCGAGCGAAATCCGGGTGGCGTGGCCGGGGTCATTGTTCGGCTCGACCTCGACGGCGGAGAACTCCGTCGGCTTCTGGGTCGACCGAAACCAGGCGACGCCGCCGGCGACGAGAGCGGCGAGGGTGAGGATCGCCGCGCTCGGCGCGAGCCAGCGCTGGGTGCGCAGGTTCTTCTCGTATTTGTCGAAGTCGGCGCGGCTCGCCATCTTCCCGGTGATTTCCTCGGGGAGCGGCGTGAAGTCGTTGGGCAGCGCGCCCATCTCGCGCCGGACCTTCTCCAGCGCGACCCGCATCGCCTCCGCGTTCCTGAACCGCTCGTCGGGGTCCTTGCAGAGCGCCTTGCGCAGCACCTGCTCGAAGCCGAGGCTCACCGGGCGGTCGGGGGTGATGTCAGTGACCCGCGGGGCGAGGGTGGTCATGTGCAGCGTCACCACCTCCATCGGCGAGCGGCCGATGAACACCGTGCGGCCGGTGACGAGCTCGAAGAGCACCGCGCCCAGCGAGTAGAGGTCGGTGCGGGCGTCGATGGCGTCGCCCTTTCCCTGCTCCGGGCTCATGTACGCCGGGGTGCCGATGAACTCCTGGATCCCGGTGACCCCGGTGATCGTCTTGCGCCCCTCGGCCTCCAGCAGCTTGGCGATGCCGAAGTCGAGCAGCTTCACCTGGTCGTCGGCGCCTTTGCGGCGCACCAGCATGATGTTCGCTGGCTTCAGGTCGCGGTGGATGATCCCCAGCGAGTGCGCTTCTTCGAGGCTGCTGAGCACCTGGATCGCCACCCCCACCGCCTTCTCTTCCGTCAGCGGCCCGCGCGCCCGAAGGTGCCAGGCGAGGTCGCGGCCGGGCAGGTACTCCATCGCGATGTAGAGGCCGCCGTCCTGCAGCTCGCCGGAGTCGAAGACCTGCACCGTGTTGGCGTGTGACAGCTTCGCGACGACGCGCGCCTCCTGCATGAACCGCGCTTTGAGGCCCTTGTCGAGCGCCGAGTCGGGGCGGAGAATCTTCAGGGCGAGCATCTTCCCCATCCGCACGTGCTCGACCTTGTAGACGGCGCCCATTCCGCCTTCGCCCAGCTTCTCGTGAATCTTGTAGCGGCCGTCGATCAACGTCCCCGAGAGGTGTCCGGACAAGGTGTTCGCGGTCGGGGTCAACCCGCGCAGGTCATTGCCGCAGGCGGGGCAGAAGTTGGGCTCGGCGTCGATCACCTTCGCGCAGTGGGGGCAGACGATGGTGTCGTCTGACCGGCGCGGTCCTGGCAGGGTCTCTCCGGGCGAGGGCAAGCGAGGGGAAGCTAGCCCACCGGGTGACGGGTCCATAATCTGAAGGACACCTGGAGAAGGCTCGAACCGCAACCCGTAAAGCGGGGTCACAAGCGGGCTTTGCTGGAGTGCGTCGTATCCAGTGGAGCGCCTTCGTCCGAAGCACTTGGAAGTTGTTGAACCGCCAACCGTGCGAGATCGCGTCCATCTGCACTTGGCGCGCATCTTGATCACTGCTGTGACCATGCGGACCTTTTCTCTCGTAGTCGCTTTGGCGTCGATGGCTGCTTTCGCGGAAGACAAGCGGGTGAGTGTCCCGGTCGGGTACACGACGACCCTCGAGATGCCGGACAACGTGAAGAAGGTGACCCTGTCGGATCGCAGCGTCGTCGACGTGCGCCAGAACGGCCGGAAGCTGACCTTCTACGGCGCCAAGCGAGGCAGCAGCTCGGCGATCATCCACACCGGCGAAGGCCGGCACCGGGTGCAGACCCGCGTCGCGGTCTACGTCGCCTCCGACAAGTACGCGCTGCCTTACTGAGCGACCTGGTCAGCTCCACCTTCGGACGCGCGCGTTGAGCGACGAGCCGGTCTTCTTGCTCCACGCCTCGAACTTCGCACGCGGCACGCCCTTCCACTCGAGCTGTTCCAGCGTCTGCGGCAGCGGCACGTCGAAGCGCAGCGTCGCCAGGGTGCGGTAGAGCTTCGCGGCCTTCAGTCCTTCGGCCAGCGAGGCGGCCAGCTTCTCGGCTCCCCTCGGAGGCGACGTCCACTGCGCGGCGTCGAGGGGGATGTCCTCGAGGTGGCGGTAGGTGGAGAGGACCTGGGCAGTCCCTTTCTCGCCCCAGCCATCGAGGCCCGGGATGCCGTCGGAGGTGTCGCCGACGAGCGCGAGGAAGTCGGGCACGCTGTCGGGGTGGAGGCCCTTGTCCTTCAGCTGGGTCGCCTCGGTGATCAGCCGGTTTCGCATTCGGTCGACCTGGACCACGCGCTCGCCCTGAAGACACTGCCCGAGGTCTTTATCGGGGGTGAGGATGCGCACCTGGCTCACCCGCGCGTCGCCCGTGCCCCACTTCGCGGCGGTGGCGAGCGCGTCGTCGGCTTCGAACTCCTTCATCGACCAGACGGTGACGCCCAGCGCCGCCACCGCCTCTTCGACGTCGTCGAACTGGGCCATCAGCTCCGGGGGCATTCCCTCTTCAGTCTTGTACCCGTCGAACAGGTCATTGCGAAACGAGCGCACCGGGTTGTCGAAAGCGACGGCGAGGTGGGTCACCGCCTCGGAAGGGTCCTCGAGCAGCCCGAGCAGCGACTGGGCCACCCCGACCGTCGCCTTGAGGTCCTTTCCCGTCGGGCCGGCGTGGGAGGGCCGCTTGCTGAAGTGGGCGCGGAACAGCTCGAAGGTGCCGTCGACGAGGTGCAGACGCATGGGCGGACCTTTAGCCGATCGCCGGAAAGGGGCGGAAAATCGGCCCGAGAAATAAGCGACGGGCAGCGGGGTCTTCACTTAGGGCAAAGCAAGGAAAGGGCTGATCAGGTCCAATTGTTCCAAGTGCTCCAAGCGACTGGTGAATCCTGAATCAGGGGTGTAGCTTGCCCTGCGTTACAACCTAACTGGAACCAAGACATGTTCGACTGGTTGCACACTCTCTTCTCTCGCGATCTGGCGATCGACCTCGGCACGGGCAACACGCTGATCTACATCCGGGGGATCGGCATCGTCAGCAACGAGCCGTCGGTCGTCGCGGTGCAGCAGGACGCGCGCGGCGGGAAGAAGGTGCTCGCGGTCGGGAAGGAAGCGAAGGAGATGCTCGGCCGCACGCCGGGGAACATCGTCGCGATCCGCCCGATGAAGGACGGCGTGATCGCCGACTTCGAGATCACCGCCGCGATGCTCAAGTACTTCATCCAGTCGGCGCACAACCGGAAGATGTTGGTGAAGCCGCGAATCATCATCGGGATCCCCTCGGGCATCACCGAGGTCGAACGGCGCGCGGTGCGCGAAGCGGCCGAGAGCGCGGGCGCGCGCGAGGTCTATTTGATCGAGCAGCCGATGGCGGCGGCGATCGGCGCTGGGCTGCCGGTCACCGAGCCGTCGGGCAACATGATCGTCGACATCGGCGGCGGCACCAGCGACGTCGCGGTGATCTCGCTGGCCGGCATCGTCTACGCGAAGAGCGTCCGCATCGGCGGCGACAAGCTCGACGAGGCGATCATCCAGTACGTCAAGCGCAAGTACAACCTGCTGATCGGCGAGCGCACCGCGGAGACGATCAAGATGGGGATCGGCACCGCGTACCCGACCGACGAAGTGATGACGATGGAGATCAAGGGCCGCGACCTCGTCGCCGGGGTCCCGCGCACGCTGTCGATTACGTCGGACGAAATCCGCGACGCGATCTCCGAGCCGGTCAACGGCATCGTCGAGGCGGTGAAGATGACCCTCGAGCGCACGCCTCCCGAGCTCGCCGGCGACATCGCCGACCGCGGCATCGTGCTCGCCGGTGGCGGCGCGCTGCTCAAGAACCTCGACACGCTGATCCGTGAGGAGACCGGGCTGCCGGTGTTCCTCGCCGAAGATCCGCTCTCGGCGGTGGTGATCGGCGCCGGCAAGGCGCTCGAGTCTTTGGATATCCTCCGCCAGGTCTGCCAACCCGGCTAGAGCTCCGGCGGCCGATCTGCGGCGCCGGCCGTCGTCAGCACGCCTCGCCAGACAAAAAAGGTCTGGGCTTCGGCGCGCTTCCTCGGGCGGCTTGCAGCTCGACCACCGGGTTCCGTCTTCGCTTCGCGTTCGGTTGAGGTGAAGCCTCGCGGCTTCGGTGTCGCCTCGGGTGGACAGGTGACCTGGCGCAAGTGACCGTTGGGCTTCGCGGTGCGGTGGCATCCCACATGCTCATGCAGGTCAGGTCGTGTTCCTCGCCCTCGCCATGGTTTCATCGCGGCCAATGCTGGCCCCTTGTCAGCACTGCGGCGCGCAGCTCGCCGTCGGTGCGGTGGCGTGCTTCCGGTGCGGCCGGCTGGTGGCGCGCGCCGAAGACGCCGGCACAGGCGCGGGGACTGGCGCGAGCGCGGTCGTCTCTCCCACCCAGCTGGGCACCCTCGGGCGCACCGAGCTGCTCGAGAACCAGTGGCGCCTCGTCAAGCCGCTGGGGCAGGGCGCGGTGGGCGAGGTGTGGCAGGCGCAGGACGTGACGCTCGATCGCCCGGTCGCGGTGAAGGTGATGCACGCGGCGCTCGCGAAGGACGCCGCCCAGGTCGCCCGCTTCGAGCGCGAGGCGCGAATCCTCGCGGGCCTCGAACACCCGAACCTGCTCCCGGTGCTCGGCATCGGCCGCATGGGCGAGCGGCCATTTCTCGTCACCCGGCTCCTCGAGGGGAAGACGCTCGCCGAGGCGATGCACCAGCGCGGCGGCAAGCTCTCGCCCGCCGAGGCGGCGCGGGTGCTCGGCGAGATCTGCGAAGCGCTCGGCTGTCTTCACGCGGCGGGCGTCGTCCACCGCGACTTGAAGCCGAGCAACGTCTTCATCGGCAACGACCGGCGGGTGACGCTGATGGACCTCGGCTCGGCGCTCGAGGCCGGCAGCTCGCTGACCCGCGCTGGCGAGCTGCCCGGAACTCCCGGCTACCTCTCGCCGGAGCAGCTCGCCGGCAGCCGCGACCTCGACGGCAAGAGCGACATCTACGCGCTCGGCTGCCTGCTCTTCGAGGCGCTCACCGGAAGGCAGGCGTTCTGGGGCGGGCCGGCGCAGGTCCTCGCTGCGCACGCAGCTTCCTCTCGCCCCGACGCCGGTCCGCTCGGCGCTCCGCCCGCGCTCGCGGCACTCGCCCAACGGGCGATGGCGATCTCCGCCTCCGACCGCCCCACCGCGCTCGCCCTCAAGGCCGAGCTGCTGAAGTTCGTTCCCGACGAAGCGCCGACCTCGCCCTTCGCCCTGCCCCTCAAGGCCGACCCCCGCGAGCCGGCGACCCAGGCAGTCGTCTTCACTCCGACCACGGGCAACGCCGCCTACCCGGATGAGCGGCCCCCGGCGATCGCAGCGCAGCCGCCGGCGGCCGTGGAGGTCTCGCTCGCGGGGACTCCCCTCGACGACCCGACGGTCCCACGCGCGGTGCCGCTGTCGGTGCTGATCACCGGCGGCACGCCGAAGGAGATTGCCCCGCGCGCGCCACAGCTGCCCCTGGAGGCGATGGCGCGCGAGTTCCCGACGATGGTCGCCTTGCCGAAGGTCGCCGACCGGCCGCGGCCGCTGTCGAACCGCGCCAAGGCGGTGCTCGGGTCGATCGGCCTGGGAATCTGCGCCGTCGTCAGTGGGCTCCTGCTCAAGGCGCCGCCGCCGCTCGCCGAGCCGGTGCGGGTGGATCAACCGACGGTCGTCGCTCCGGTGAAGCGCGACGAAGCCAGGGTGTACGTCGAGACGAAGGGACTCGAGGTAGCGCCGCAGGCCATCGTGCCGTCGGTTCCCAACCTCGTCGAGCGCAAGGAGCAGAGCGCGGTGCACGAGCGTAGCACACCGGATTCGCGGGCGAGAAAGCCGAACCGCACCCCGGCCGGCTTCGGGAAGCTGCGCGTTACCACCACCCTCGACGGAAACGTCGTCGAGGTTCCGCTGTGGATTCTCCGCACCAACAAGGCGGGCGTCACCGTGCCCGAGCTCAAGGGGCGCACGCCGATCGTCCTCGACTTGTGGGAGCACGAGCAGCAGCTGCGGGTGCAGTACGAGGATGACCCGCCGATCAACGTCCCCATCACCCCCGGCCCGAAGAAGGCCTGGGACAAGAAGGGCGCCACCCCACTGGAGATCGAGCTGCGCCCGATGCCCCCTCCGCCCAGTGTGAGTCTGGGTGAGAACACCGCGCAGTCTGTGCGCCGACAGATGGCCCAGAGGGCCGTAAGTCCGATGCCCGGGCGGAGCCTGAGGGGTCGAAAATGATCCCGATGAGAGCGCGCGGACAGACGCTGGTGCTGGTCGCCCTGACCTTTCTGCTCTTGACGGTCATGGTCTGCATCACCCTGTCGATCGGCACCGCCGCCGCGCGGAAGGCCGACCTGCAGAACGCAGCCGACGCGGCGGCGATCTCCAACGCGACCGCGACCGCACGCACCTTCAACACCGCCTCCGTGCTCAACCGGACAATGGTCTCGCACTACGTCGCGATGAGCGGCGTCCAGGCGCAGATGGCGTACGCCTCGACCGTTCACAACTACTTCAACCTCGCCGCCAACATGTTCCGAATGTACGACGTCGGCGACGCCAACCCGATCGACCTCAACGCGACCATCAAGTCCAACACGCCGATTCCCGGCTGCTCCGAACGTACCGACGAAGTGCACGACGCGTCCTACGAGATGTGGCACGCCGCCCTCTCGGCCTACAACCCGAAACCCGGCTCGCCGATTGGCGCGGACAACGTCTGGGGCCAGTGCGTCAAGGGGAACTGCACCTTCAAGCGCCCCTGGAATCCGGACAACGTCATTCTCCTCGAAAAAGAAGCGGCCGCCGAGGGGGAGGCGATCCACGACGCCATCTGGGACCTCGCGCGCATCGAGGACCGCACCTACGGGGGGCTCGCGAAGTCGCTCAACACCGACGAGTTCGCCAAAGCGATCACCGACGCCGCTGGCATCCCCAACGAACAGACCTACGGGAAGAACCTCGCTCTGCGCGAGACCGACGACGCCACTGCGCAGAGCATCGGGAAGCGGCCGCTCTCGTTTCAGCGCCCGTTCGCCGAGGCGGTGCTCGGCACCCGCCGCCGCCGCGAGCCGCTGGAGCTCCCCACCGTTCCCGAGAACCTGCCTCCGCTGGTGAAGGAGCTGAAGCTGCAGACCGACGCAGCGTTCGCCGCCTACAAGGGGCAGCCGTTCACCGTAGGGTTCTCCGCTTGCGAGGTCTCCGCCGACTTCAGCCTCGAAGGCACTCTGGGGAGGATGCTCGAAGACCCGCTCAATGCGCCGGCACCGGTCAGCCTCCACCCGACAATGGACTACGCGTTTGGCCGTGCCGTCACCGGAGGAGTGACCACCACCTACCGCGATTTCTGCACCAAGGTCGCTGCGACCATCACCTCCGGTAACAAGGCCGGCACTCCCAACCCCACCAACGGGGTGCTGATGATCGCTCCGCCGATGGAGGTCATCATCCGCAGTGACGAGAAGGTGGGACGGCACAGCGACTACGACGTCGGGTACAAGGACGGGATGCATTGGGGCCTGTGGACGGCGCCGGCGCCCTTCGGCGGCTGCCACAAGTTCCACGAGCACTACCATTGGACCGACGTGGACGACGTCCACAGGCTCGATGGCCGGGTCATCCCCGACGAGGTGCTCGCCTTCGTCCTTCCTGACCGGAACCCGACCCCCGACCTCAAGGGCGCGCAGGGGCTGTGGGGCCAGCCGGTGCTGCCGGTCGCGGTCAGCCAGAAGTACCGGCCCGGCGATGATCCCTTCAACCTCACCTTCGGGTTCCGGCTGACGGCCTCAGGGACGAAGTTCGACATGAAGAAGGCCGTCGACCGGGTGATCGCGCCCGCGGCGGGCATCGCCTATTACCACCGGCGCGGGCACCTCGGAGAGCCACCCAACATGCTCAACCCGTTCTGGCACGCGACGCTGGTGCCGCTCGAAGTCGACGAGCGTACCGATGGCACCGACCCGACCCAGCTGTCGCAGGGCGGGCCCTCCCGGATGGTGATGCTCCTCAACGGCACCACCGGGTACACCGAGAAGACCGATGCGCTCAAGGCGTACGCGGGCCTCAAAGACCACATCACCGGCCTGACGAAGACGCCGCGGGTGACCGACAAGTGAACCCGCGCGGCCAGGCCACCACCGAGCTCGCGCTCGGCGCGCTGGTGTTCGTCGTCGTGCTCCTCTTCGGGATCCACTTCGGCGAGGTGCCGGTGCTGATGCTGAAGGTGAAGGAGGCGGCGAACTTCTCGGCGAGCCACGCCACTGGCGAGCGGACCCACCTGTTCAGCCAGGCGGCGATCCTCTCCGGCAACACCTTCAAACCCTTCGACCCCGGAAAGGTCGGCGTCGACACCCGCGACCGCTACGCCGACTTCGACGGGATGTCAGATCGCGTCGGGGCGGCGACCTTCTCCGCCGCGGTCACCCAGGCCAGCGGCTTCCGTTCGGTGTGCGCCCGCGACAACGCGGTGGGCTTCGCCCTTTCCCGCAGCGGCGCGGCCGGAACCAAGCGGGCCTCCGCCGGTGGCCAGGCGTTCTACGACGACACCTTCAACTTCCTCGACGCCCGCTACAAGGACCGCGGCGGGATGTCGTGCGAGGTCTCGGCGCGGGTGACCGCGTTCAGGATTCCAGGCTCCTTCGTCGACAGCGGCGCCGGCGGCTTCGCGAAGGAGGCGATGCCGACGGCGGGCACCTTCTCCATCTGCGGCGCGGGTCGCCCCGCGGGCGGGGTGTGCAAGGGCAAGCTGACGGTGCTCACCGGCGACTGGGCGTTCGACGGGCCGCTGGCGGGCGCCGACTCGAACCTCAACGGTGACGTGAAGAGCTTCCAGGACAAGCTGATCGCCAACCCCGGCTACATGGAGTTCGTCCGCCAGCTCTACTTCAAGAATGGCGACAGCCAGGGCGGAGCGGGCAAGCGGCTGCTCGAGCGCGGCGCGGGCTTGTTCCCCGGGCCCGCGGAGTATCTCGACGAGAGCCTGTTCAACATGAGCTTTCAGGGCGTGGTCGGCGGGTCTGCGCTGGCGAAGGTGCCGCGCTTCGTCGTCGACGGGCCGAAGCTGAAGTACCAGACCAGCGGCGCCGACCTGCGCAGCAGCTACGTCGGGTGGACCGAGTCGGGCGAGGTCGCCGCGAAGATTCCCACCTGCTTCCTCGGGCAGCGAATGCGGGGCTCGGCCAGCTGCCGGTGAAGCAACGATGATCCGCCTGCTCTCATACGCGCTGCTCTGGGCGGCCGCGGGGCAGACGCCGGCGCTCAAGGATCCGTTCGCCAACTTTCCCGACGTCATCGAGAAGGTGCCGATCTCTTCCGAGCTGCAGTCGATGGGCGTGCCGGTGCTGGCGAAGGCGGTGCGGACGAAGCTCTCGCCCGAGCAGTCGCAGCGGTGGATCGCCGCCAGCTTCCGCAAGGAGGAGCTCTACATTCCCCCGCCCGACGGCCAGTTCCAGCTCAAGGGCGCGCCGCAGCTGACCGGCTACGACCCGAAGGCGCGGCGGACCTACACCGCGATCTTCAAGGCCAACGCCGATGGCACCACCACCGTGGTGCTCGGGACCGCGGACGTCTCGCAGGCAATGGTCCCCAGGCCGCAGCCGACGCTGCCGGTCTTCCCCGGTGCGACGCGGGTCGTCGAGTCGGCGCAAGAGGGCGGCGCGGCGGTCAGCTACCTCGCCGGGGCGAGCCAGGCCGAGCTCGACTCGTTCTACGGCGAGGTGCTCGGCGGCGCCGGCTGGAGCCGTGACGACGCGCTCAACGGCTGGGTCAAAGACGGCCAACTGCTCACGGTGGGACGCAGCGCGCGGCCGGACGGAAGGCATTCCATCTGGGTGCTCCTGCGAAGCGGTGGGGGCGGCAAGTGAAGCGCCTGCGGGGGCAGGCGGCGGTCGAGACGGCGCTGTCGATGCCGCTGTTGATCTTCATGGTGCTCGGCACGCTGCAGCTGTTCATGTTGCTGCAGGGGAGGATCCTCGCCCAGTACGCGGCCGGCCGCGCGACCCGGATGGGCGCGATGAACTTCGGCAAGTGCGAGCCGATGGTGCGGTCGGCGATCGCGATCCTCCTCCCGGCGATCGACGCCGGCTTCGCCCGCGGCGGCATCAACGGCACACGCTACGCGACCGAGGTGAAGAAGCGGAGCACCGCCAACCTCTATTCCCCCGCCGCGGATGACGGGCGCGACGGGCCGGTGGTGTGGATCGATCGGGTCCGACCGCTGGTGGGAAAGATCGACCCCGCCACCGAGGAAGACGTCTGGAACCTCGCGCCGCCCGAGGGGCCCGACCGCACCCTGGAGGTTCGGATGACGTTCTGGTTCCCGCTGAAGATTCCGTTCGCCAACTGGATCTTCGCCCGGCTCGCGCTCGCCCACTGGGGCGTCGAGGAGTACCGCGCGGTCAGCCCGTACCAGGTGGCGACCCGCGACGCGAAGTGGGTGCAGGACCCGTCGGCGGTCGCTCCCCCAGCGGCGATCGCCGCCGAAATGTTGATGCGGGTTCACTCCTCGCCGCCGCAGTACGTGTTTCCGATTCAGGCCACCTCGGCGATGCGGATGATGTCCCCCGCCCGCTTCACCAGCCAGAGCTGCCGATGAAGGGTGGTTGCGGGCGGTGCGCGCTCGGTTCAAAGTTCAGGCCGCGATGAACTGCACGACTCCGGTGCTGCGCCTGCGGCGAGACAAGCTGCTGCACGAGGCAAAGCGGGTGCTCGGCTCGGAACCGAAGGCGCGGGCGTGGATGAAGGCGCCCAACGAGGCGCTCGACAACCAGCCGCCCGAAGAGCTTGTCGACACCCTCGATGGACTTCAGCGCGCGCTGGCCGAGCTCGAGGCCTCGCAGCTCACGGCTTGAGCCGCAGGATCGCGTTCGGCACCAGCACCACCAGCGTCCCGCCCGGCTCCGCGGCGATCCCCAGCGGCGCATCGGAGAGCTCGAAGATGGTCTTCACCGTGTCGGTGGCGGGCGAGTAGCGGCGCACCCGGTTGTAGTCGGTGACATAGAGGTCGCCCGAGGCCGCCACGGTGAGCCCGGTGATGTTGCCGAACCCGGCGGCCGCTGCTGGGCCGTCGATGGGGCTGGCGTCGACGTGGGTCACCTCCAGCGCTTCCCCGCCGTCCCGGCTGTGCACCAGCGCGCTGAACCCGCCGAGGTACCAGCCGCCGATGCCGTCCGCCGCGAAGCTCTGGTAGCTCCAGAACTGACCGGCGTCGGTGCCTGCGGTGAGCACGCCCGCGGTCGAGACCTCGAAGACCTCGTGGTTCACAAACAGGTAGAGGGGAGAGCTGGAGTTCTTGCTGAGCAGCGCCTGGAACCCGGGGAATTGCCCGGTGGTGCTGACCACTCCGGCAGCGAGGTCGACGTTGCGCACGCTGACCCAGAGCGAGAAGTCGGGTCGCCCGAACCAGTCGGCGACCCAGATGGAGTCTCCCGACACTGCGAGCGAGGTCGGCGACCGGAAGCGCGCCGCCGCCATCGGCCCGTCAACCTCCGCGTTGGACCACCGGTTTGAACCGGTGAGGGTCGAGACGAGGCCCGTGGGTTCGATTTGCCGCAGCGCTTCTCCGTCGAGGAAGAAGATGCCGCCGTCGGCGCGGGTGGTAATCGCGACCGGGTAGGCGAGCCGGGACGCGGAGGCCGGCCCGTCGATGAAGCGCCGGTCGGGGCGCGGGCCGGCGAGCGTCGATACCTGGCCAGCGTCGAGCAGCCGGATGTTGTAGTTCTGCGAGTCGATCGCGGCGATGCCGGCGTCGCAGACCGCGAGCCCGCTGATCAAGTTGAACTGGGCGAGCTGCACCGGCCCGTCGGCGTAGCCCGTCAGCATCCCCGCGACCGGGACCCGGGCGCTGCCCGTCCACCGTTCGATGCCGCTGAAGTAGCGGGTGAGCAGGTCGTGCCCGTCGGCGGCGACGCCGAGGCAGGCTCCCTCGTAGACGTTGTCGCTGGCCCCCGAACGGTCGAACTGAACGAGGAAGTCGCCTCCGCCGAGCCCCATGTCGCCGACCACCTCGGACTCGAGGACGCAGGCGAAGATGCCGCCGTCGGCGGTGACGGCGACGCTGTCGAGCAAGGCGATGGAGTTGTTCGGTGGCGTGGGGGGCCGGATCTTCACCCGCGCCAGCGTGACCACTTCCCCGGTCGTGCGTGAGACCTCGCGGAGGAAGTAGCCGCTGTCCTGTGGATCCTGCGCCGACGGTTCGCGGTCGAGCAGCAGCACCTTGTGGTTGCCGGGTTCCATCGCCAGGCTCCCCGGGCCGAGGCGGGCCTGGGCGCCGATGCCGTCGACGGTTCCGCACAAGTCACTGCCGACGAAGGGCGTGACCACGCCCGTCAGGCTCACGCGCCTCAGCTGGCATCCCTCGAAGACGATCAGCGAGGTGCCGTCGAAGACAATCCCCGTCGGGTAGGTGAACCGCGCCGCGAGTCCGGTGCCGTCGAGGTGGCCGCACTCGTCGATGACGCCCGCGATCGTCTTCACGATGCCCGAGGGCGAGACCTTTCGAACCGCGCACGCGTCGAGCACGAAGAGGTTGCCGCGCGCGTCGTACGCGGCCGCGCTGAGGTAGCGAAAGCGCGCGATCAGCGCAGGCCCGTCGCTCGTCCCCTGTCCGGCGGGAACCCCGGCGAGGACGTCGGTGCAGGCCTGGTTCTGGGGGGCAGGGCGGAGGACGCACTGCCCGTTGATGCAGACGTTCGCTTCGGTGCAGGAACGCGGCCCGCACACCGTCCCGTCCACCGCCGGCGCAATTCCGCAGCCCGTCTGGCGATCGCACACCGGCACCCGGCAGGGGTCGTCGGGCTCGGGGCAGGCCGAGAGGCCGGCGAGGTGGCCGCACCCGGTGGAGCCGCAGACGTCGAGGGTGCAGGGGTCGCCGTCGGCGCAAGTCGTGAGCGTGCCGACGCACTCTCCCTGCTGGCAGCTCGCGGTGACGAAGCAGGCGAAGCTGCCAGCGCAGTCGAGCCCGTCGGGGAGCGCGGTGGTGACGCAGCGGCCGGCGTCGGGGTCGAAGCCGCTGACCAGACAGCCAGGGCCCGCGTCGCAGTCAGGAGCGACGGCGCCCTCGGCGTCGAGGCGGACGCGCGCGTCGTTGGCGTTGAGGATGCGGCTGAGCGGGCCGGCCTCGGTGGGGCTGAAGACCACCTCGACGGTCGCCACCTCGGCGGCGCCGAGCGTGGTGCGCGTCGTCGCCAGCGCGAACGGAGCGCTGACGCTCAGGGTCAGCGGGACTTCGAAGCGGTTGGGGTTGCTCAGCTCGAGCGTCCGCCGCGACGGGTGGCCGATGAAGGTCCGGCCGAAGTCGAGCCGCGCCGGGCTCACCCGCACCGGCTGGGCGTCGATCGGCGTCACCGGGCCGCGGGCGCACTTGCACCCGGCGAAGCAGAGGATCAGGCCCAGGCCGACGACGGTGCGCATCGAAGCGAACCGTGTACCACCGCCGCGCACCGCCGAAGAAATCCTGCACCGCGGCGAACGTCCGCGGGTTTACGTCGTAAACGCGAAGTCTGCACGGGTTCATCCAATGTCCAAAGCCACCTGGCTGGTGTTGTTCTCTTCCGCGGCGTTCGCCGCCGCGCCGCCGGTCTCCGCTCCACCGCCGACGCCGCCGCCGATGGTGACGGAGTCGGGCGGGGTCTGGCCGGGCGCCGGCACCTTCGGCCTGCGCATCGGCTGGGGCGGCGGCACCGCGACCGCGGGCATGGACATTGGCAACTTCGGCATCGAGTATCTGATCAACGACCACCTCGGCCTGACCGTCGATCTCGGACTGGGGCTGGTCGCCTCGAAGCTGGGCAGCGGCGCGTCCTTCGCGCTCGACGGCGGCGTCCTCTTCTACCTGCGGCAGCCGGGCGTCTCGTTGCGGCCGTACATCCCGCTGATGGTCGGCCTGGGGATCGTCGGGGGCAACCCGTACAACTCCACCGCCAACGCGTACTACGGAGGATTTCAGCTCGCGTTCGCCGCCGGCGTCGGCGCGGAGTTCTGGTTCAGCAAGCAGTTCTCGGTCGCGGGCGAGGTGCTGTTGCGGCTGCAGATGTCGAACTTCGACCCGGTGGTAATCAACTTCGGGACGCTCGCCCCGGGGATTCACGGCTCGTTCTATTTTTAGATCAGCTTCCCGAGGATCATCCCCAGCAGCAGCAGCACTGCTCCCCCGATGAGAAACGGCGGGGTGAGGTAGACCGGCAGGAGCGCGGGTGGCGCGGCCCGGGGCGTGGCCACCGCTTCGCTCGGGGCGGTGTCCGGCTCTTCGTCGCCGCCGATCACCGTGCTTCCAGGGCTGTCGTCGGCCGCAGGCGCCGGCGCTGGCCGCGTCGGGCGGCTGGGCCTGGGGCGGTTCGGTTCGAGGCGGATTGCCGGAACCGCGGCGGTCGCGACCTCCCCGGTGATTCGCCGGCCCTCGGGCCGCGTTGATTCGATCTCCCGTGGCCGCGCCTTCCCAGTGACGTCGGGCGGGCGGACTCCCTGCTTCGGCGTGGTGTCGGGCGGGTCGTCTCCGACCGGCTCGAGGCCGACCGCGGTGTCGCCCGCCCGGCGCGGCGAGGCCAACGCGGGCTCGAGCGCGGTGAGCAGCTCGAGCGCGGTCTGAAAGCGATCCTCCGGCCGAATCGCCAGCCCCTTCTGAAGCAACGCCGCCAGCAGTGGAGAGAGCGCGGGGACGCGCTGACTGATGTCCGGCCGCGGCTTCATCAAGTGCGCCCGCATCAGCTCGTGCTCGTCGGACTCTTCAAAGGGCGAGACGCCCGAGAGCATCCGGTAGCAGACCACCGAGAGTGAGTAGAGGTCGGCGCGGCCGTCGAGCTGACGTTCGCCGACAATCTGCTCCGGCGCCATGTAGTCGGGCGTGCCCCAGATGACGCCGGTCTTGGTGAGGTTGCTCTTGTGGCCGCGCGCCAGGCCCAGGTCGAGCAAGGTCGCCTTCCCGTTGATTCCGACGTGGATGTTGCTCGGCTTCAAGTCTCGGTGGAGCAACCCCCGCTCGTGGATGTACCCGAGCGCGACGCACAGCTGGCGCAGCAGCGGCAGCATCACCGCGGGCGGCAGCTTCCCCGCATGCTCGTCGAGCACGCCCCACAGGCTCTTCCCCTCGAGGTGCTTCATCGCCAGCCAGGGGACGCCGCGGGTGCGGCCGACGCCGTAGAGGGTGACGATGCCCGGGTGGTCGAGCTTGCCCATCACCTGGGCCTCCCGCTCGAACCGCTTCACCGTCTCGTCGTCGACGTTGTCGATCGACAGCGCCTTCACCGCCGCCTTGCGGGCGAGCTTCAAGTCGGTGGCGCGGAAGACCCGGCCCATGCCGCCCTGGCCGATCTTCTCCTCGAGCCGCCAGAGGCCGTTGAGGACCTCGCCGGTCTCGAGGTCGGTGGTCGTCGTTTCCGGGGCCTGGTCCTCGGTGGGCATCGGGGGCCTTCAGTCGGTGGCGTTGAGCCCGTACTTGTTCACCAGCCGATGAACGTAAGCGCGGGCGATGCCGGCGGTGCGGGCGACCTCGGAGATGTTGTTGCCGCACCGGTCGAGGAGGGTGGTGATGTACTGGGCGGTGAAGGCCTCGACGAGCCGTTCCTTCGCGTCCTTGTAGGGCAGCGCCGAGAGGTCCTCGGGCAGCGTGCCCAGCTGGGCGGGCGCGGCGCCGGTGCTGCTGCCGACCTCGACGTCGCCGCCGGCCAGCGCCCGTTCGATGACGTTGCGCAGCTCGCGCACGTTGCCCGGCCAGCTCCACTGCTGCAGCTGTTCGCGCAGCGCCGCGGGCAGCTCGAAGTCTCCGCGGCCCAGCTGGGCGACGAAGTGCCGCACCAGCAGGGGGATGTCGTCCTTGCGATCCCGCAGCGGCGGCACCCGGGCGAGCACCACCGCGAGGCGGAACCAGAGGTCCTGCCGGAAGGCGCCCTTCTTCACCTCGGCCTCGATGTCGCGGTGGGTGGCGGCGATGATTCGCACGTCGACCTTGCGCGGCTTGTCTTCGCCCAGGCGCTTGACCGTGCCGCTCTCGAGCACGCGCAGCAGCCGCGGCTGCAGGTCCACCGGCAGCTCGCCGATCTCATCGAGGAAGATGGTGCCGCCGTCGGCCTCGAGGAACGCACCCTTGCGTTCGTTCACCGCGCCGGAGAACGCGCCCTTGGTGTGCCCGAACAGCTCGGACTCGATCAGGTTCGGCGCCATGTTGCCGCAGTCGACGATCACGAACGGCTTGCCCTTGCGCGAGCTGGCGGCGTGGATCCCCTCGGCGATCACCTCTTTGCCGGTGCCGGTCTCGCCCAGCAGCACCACCGTCGACTCGGTGGGCGCGGCCTTCTCCAACTTCTCGTACAGCGCCAGCATCGGCGCGCTGCGGCCGATGACCTTGCCGAAGGACGAGCGGGCCACCCTCGGCGCGCCGGGGACCACGGTGGCGACGCGCAGCACCGTCGAGCCGAGCGAGAGCACCGCCTCCTCGAACACCGTCATCTGCTGGATCCGCGCGCCGGAGAGGAACGTGCCGTTGGTGCTGGCCCGGTCTCGGACCCGGATTCCCTCGGGCAGCGACTCGAGCTCGAGGTGCACCCGCGAGACCTCCTCGTCCTTCAGCTGGAACGTCGCCTCGCCGCCCTTGCCGACGAGCACCTTGTCGCGGCCGACGACGGTCTTGCCGACGTCGGGGCCGGAGACGACGGTGACCTCGAACTCCCGCGGAGGACCCGGCGGCGCTTCGTTGGCGACCGCGCCGCGTTTCTTGGTGGGCCCTTCGAGCGACATGGACGCCGCCGAGTATAGGCGGGGGCACCGATTAGGGCAGGGAATCCCAGGCGCCGAGCGCTTCGGTGACCGCCTCGAGCGACAGGGTGTCGCTGCTGACGGTGAAGTGGCGCCCGCGCCAGGTCAGCTCGCGCAGCTGGCCGGGCTCGAAGTCCGGCAACCGCCAGGTGTCGCCCTCGGGGTCGTCGCGCACCAGGTCGCGCAGCTGCAGCAGCCTCAGCGTCGGCGGCGCGGCGTCCGCCACCTCGGCGACGGCGTCGAGCAGGCGTGGCGCCTGGACGTGCGAGCGCGGCAGCCCGAGCGTGAGCGACTCGACCAGCGCCGAGGACTCGAGCTCGAGCAGGTCCTTCGTCAGCCGCGCCAGCTTCCCGGTGCGCCGACGGGGCTGGGGGCCCAACAGTTGCTGTTGCCGCCCGGCGAAGCGCTGCTGCGTGGGGTCGAACTCCTGGGCCCACAGCAGCGCGTGGCGGATGAAGCCCAGTTCCCAGTGAAGGACGTAGGACGACGGCTGGGTCCACAGCCGGCCGAGCAGCGCCTTGGCGTGGTCCTGAAGGAAACGTTCCTCCGCCTGGGCCAGCGGCACGGTCTCGGGCGAGGCGGCACGGCGGGCCTGGAGGGTGATCAGCTCGCCGCGCACATCCCCCGCTGCCTGGAGGCGATCGGCGAGGACGAGGAAGCGCTCCGGATCCTGGGGGACGGTCCGAAGTGCGGCGAGGATGTCTGCGGAGAGCGCCATCGTCTTTCAAGGAGGACGGTAGGCGCTCTTGCGGGCTGACGGCCCGAACGAAATCGCGATTTTCCGTCCCAAGCTTCGCTAGCCTTCGGCGCGGGATGAGCAAGAAGAAGCGGGCCATCGACTCGGAAGAAGGCTTCTCGACGCTGATCGAGCGGGACTTCACCGCGCTCGCGCGCGACGGGAAGCTGCCGGTGGGCCACGGGCTCGACGGCCCGGTGGCGGAGATCGCCTCGTTGCTGACGCAGGGCGGGAAGGCCCCGCTGCTCGCCGGAGACCAGGGCGTCGGCAAGAGCGCGATCGTCCAGGAGCTGGCGCGCCGGGTGAACGACGGCCTGGTGGGCGAGGCGCTGGCGGGCGTGCGCATCCTCGAGGTCACCGCCGCGGGAATCTTTGCGCGCACCTCGGGCCCGAAGGCGGCGGCGGAGCTGTTCGAGGAGATGCTCGAGCACCTCGCCACCGGTGGCCCGACGCTGGTGTTCCTGCGGGACGTGGCGATCACCCAGGGCAGCTCGCTGATTCCAGTGCTGATCCGCGCCCTGCGCGCCGGGCGGCTGAAGTTCGTCTTCGAGTGCGAGCTGCGGCGCGCCCACGAGCTGCTGCGCAGCGACGAAGCGCTCGCCGAACGGCTCCACCTGCTGGTGGTGAACGAGCCGACCCCCGAGCGGGCGCGGTGGATTCTGGGCCGCGTCGCCGAAGAGCTCGAGGCGTCGCTGAAGCTGCCGATCGAAGCCTCGGCCTGCGACATGGCGCTGCGGCTGTCGGTGAAGTTCCTGCTGGCGCGCCGGCTGCCGCGCAAGGCGATCGAGCTGCTCAAGGACACCGCCGCCGAGGCCGCGGGCGCCGCGCGCGAACGGGTCTGCGACGAAGACGTCCTCGCCCGCTTCTGCGCCACCACCCGGCTGCCGCGGTTCATGGCAGACGACAGCCTGCCGCTCGACCTCGAGGAGGTGCAGACCTTCTTCGCCGCCCGGTTGCTCGGCCAGCACGAGCCGGTGCAGGCGGTGCTCCGCAGCGTCGCGCTGCTCAAGGCGGGGCTCAACGACCCGCGCCGCCCGCTGGGCGTCTTCCTCTTCAGCGGCCCGACGGGGGTGGGGAAGACGCACCTGGCGAAGCTGCTGGCCGAGTACCTCTTCGGCGCGCCCGACCGCCTGGTGCGGCTCAACATGGCCGACTACCCGGAGTTCGGCGACGAGGCGGTGCTCTTCGGCAACGCCTGGGGCCAGACCTGGGAGGCCAAGCGCGGTGAGCTGACCAAGCTGCTCGACGGCAAGGTCTTCACCGTGCTGCTGCTCGACGAGTTCGAGAAGGCGAACGCCAAGTGCCACGATCGCTTTCTTCAGCTGTTCGACGAGGGCCAGTTCATCAACGCCGCGGGCGAGACGGTCGCCTGCAGCAACACCCTCATCGTCGCCACCAGCAACGTCGGCGCCGAGGTGCACCGCGAGCCCGGCATGGGCTTCTCGGGGCGGCGCAGCGACGAGGAGGTGATCGCCGAGGTGGACCGGCGGATCGCCGCGACCTTCCGGCCGGAGTTTCTCAATCGCTTCGACGCCATCTGCCACTTCCGCCCGCTGGGGCGCGTCGAGATTCGGCGCATCGCCCAGCGCGAGGTCGGCCGGGTGCTCGAGCGCGAAGGAATCCGGGCGCGGGGTTTGGACGTCGAGGTGGCGCCCGAGGTCGTCGACCTGCTGGTGGAGAAGGGCTACTCGCCGGCGCATGGGGCGCGGTACCTGCAGCGCGAAATCGAGAAGTCGCTGACCTCGGCCCTGGCGGTGGAGATCGCCCGCGCCCCGCTGCCGCCAGGGACGCCGGTGAAGGTGGTTGCCCACAAGGGTCGGGTCCATGCGATCGCCGAGCCGAGGGCGAAGAACGCAAAGGATGGCGTCGCCGCGGCGCAGCTGCCGGCGGCGGGCGGCCAGCTGGCGCGGCGCAAGCTCGATCGCGGCGCGCTCATCTTGGAGGCGGAGGCGCTGGTGGGACGGGCAGCGGCGGTGGCGAGCGCCTTCGGGCGGCCCGAGCTCGAGAGCCGCCGCAAGGAGCTGCTCGCGGCCTCGCAGGCCCCCGGCTTCTGGGACGACGGCGAGCGGGCGGCGGCGTCCCTGCGGGGTTACCGGGCGATCGAAACCCAGCTGGGCGAGCTCGACCGGCTCCGCGAGGTCTGCAGCGTGTCGCGGCGGCGGGCGCGCGAGGCGAAGGCCGACGTGCAGCTGGCCCAGGCGGTGACAGCGCTCGAGGAGGCGGCGCGCGAGGTGCAGCTGGCCGAAGCGCGCCTGGCCTCCGGCACCGCGGGAGAAGTGGACGACGCCTGGCTCGACGTCAGCGCCGCCGCCGAGGGCGCCGCGGGTGAGGCGTGGGTCGGCGAGTTGGTGCACCTGTACCTGGGCTGGGCGCAGAAGCGGCGCTACGAGGTGCGGGTCGTCGCCGAGGGCACCGCTCCGGCGCGCGCGGTGCTGCAGCTGTCGGGTCCCGGCGTCTTCGGGTTTCTCTCCGGGGAGAAGGGCCTGCACCGGCGCATCGAGGGCGACCAGCGCGTCGGCGCCTACGTGCGGCTGTTCAAGCCGAGCGCGGTCTCGAACAGCTCAGTGCAGCTCGACGTGCGCGATGTGAAGCGGCGGCAAGGGCGGTTCGCGGAGAAGATTGTCAGCGAAGCGCGCGCGCGGGACGACGAGCGCGGCCGCGAGCTGCAGCTGTCGGGCGCCGGCGAGCGGGCGGAGCTCGAGCGGGTGGCGTCGACGCTGATCGACGGGCTGGGCGAGGCGCGAGGCGAGGTGCGGCGCTACTTCGTCGGGCGCAGTCCCCGGGTCGAGGACCCGCGCACCGGAGAGGCGACTCCGCGGGTGAAGGATGTGCTGCGCGGAGAGATCGACCTCTTCATCGCGGCCTGGATTTCCCGGCCGCCCGCCGAACCGGCTTAGTGGGTCAAGGCGATGGCAGCGGCGACGATTCCGAACAGTCCGGCGATCCAACCGAGCTTGGGGAGGATCGGACGCCGGTACAGGTATTGACCGTAACCTTCTGATTCAACAGTGAAGTTTGTCGGTTTTGGGCTTTCCACGGGGGTGCGCCTCCGGGTGTTCCATGGCTAGACACCCGATCCGGCGCCGAAGTGCAACGCAGTGCGGCATTTTTCGCTACTCGTCGACCATCACCTTCTCGTCTTCCTCTTCCTTCGTCAGCACGGGCTGGGGAAGGGTGTCGAGCAGGGGCCGCAGCAGGTTCATCGCCAGCGGAATGTAGGCCTCGACCTGCGGCCCGAACTCGCGGCCGTACATCGAGGTGACCTCGACCAGCTTGTCGTCTTGCGCGGGGAAGGTGCCCCCGGCCCGCCCTGTCCACAGCTCGAGGCCGTCGCCGCAGCGCAGCAGCCGGCCTTCGACCTCGGCCTCGAACCCGCCGCGGCGAATCCAACGAATCGGCCCCTCGGGGCTGGGCGTCCATTCGTTGAGCTCCTTCGCCCTCACCGTTGGCTTGAGCCAGAGCATCGCTTCGGTGCCCTCGACGCAGACGGCGGCGAGCTCCGCCGGAACTGTCTGCACCCGCTCGGCGCGCACGAGGAAGTTCCGCTTCATGTTGACGTAGCGGCGGACGATGCGCGACCACGCCTCGCCGGCGCGCTGTTCTTCATTGGGCGGCGGCTGAATCACCACCGTCAGCCGCTTCACTTTGCTGGCGTGCTCACTTTGCCAGTCGGGCCGAACCACTCCGGTCACGGTGGAACATCCGGTCAAGAGCAGCAAGCCCAGCGCGACTGGCGATCTCATGGCGCCGGAATCTATTGACCGCCCGCGGCCGCGTCAGCAGAAGAGGTGGATGTTCGCGGGAAAGGGAAGGCTCTGGCGGCGTGCCACCCTGGGGGTCCTCGCCTTCTCGGCGGTGCCCGCGTTGGCGGCGGGTGACGTCCACGCCGACCCGATCGCCCCGGTGGTGCTGTCGCTGGCGCTGATTCTCTTCGCCGCCAAGCTCGGGGGAGACCTCGCCAGCCGCATCGGCCAGCCCTCGGTGCTCGGCGAGATTGTCGCCGGCATCTGCCTCGGCCCGAGCCTGCTCGGCAAGGGTTTGGTCAACGAC
>JAYVRT010000201.1:0-7497 GCA_043776025.1 Archangiaceae bacterium
ACAAAGGAGCGCTCCAGCACGCCATCATCCAGGCGCAGGCGCTGGTTCATCGGCGCGCGGTGAATCCGCAACAGGCCCAGGTGCTCAACGGCGCGATCATTCAACTGCAAGGCGCGCTGACCTGAGCGCCTGGCCGTAGCCACCACCACTGGCCGTCACTGCCACCGCGGTCCGGTGGCCCGCAAGGCCAGTGGTGGCAACTGCGGCCAGTCGCAGGGGGCGGCAAAGAAGCGGGTCAGGTGGCGTGACTTTCCCTCCCGGATTCGTCGCGCGGTAGCCGACGATTGCCGTCCGCGTGGCGTCGACCTGCCGACGAAGCCCTGGCCTTCGACGCACTCACTGATTCGTCGCGCGGTGGCCGGCGATCGTCGTCCGCGCGGCCTCGACCTCCGAAGCGAGCGCTGCCGACTGAACCGCCCCCCCGGCCGCGGAGGCGAGCGACACCGCGTCCTCCGCTTCGGTCACCTTGCCCTGCTCCGCGAGCACCCGGGCCAGCCCGGCCCACGCGCGCGCGAGCGGCTCATTGAGCCGGGCGCGGACGCCGGTCACCACCGCGGCCCGCGCCGAGCGCTCCGCGGCCGCGAGCTCGCCCCGGCCCCGCTCGAGCGAGGCTTCGAGCAGCAGGGCCTGCACATAGACATCCCACGCGCCGGTCGCGTCGGCCTCGCGCAGCAGCACCTGGAGCTCGGCCTGGGCGCCTTCGGCGTCGCGGGCATCGACCAGCGCCCGCAGCGCCGCGGCCCGGAGGCGCAGCAGCGGCGCGACGGCGGTCGTCCGCGCGTCCGGGGGCTCAGCGGAAGGCGCGACCCGCCCGCACGAGGCCACCGGCCCCAGCACTTCGCCGAGGTACCTCGCCCGCTCCACGAGCTGGCGGTCCGCGTGTTCGAGGGCGGCGACGGAGCCGCGTGCGTCGATCAGCAAGCCTTGAAGGCAGGCCATGTGGAGCGCGAAGTCCGGGGGCGGCGGCCTGCGCACTCCCATCGGACGATGCACGCACTGGCGCTCGAAGTCCTCGCGCACGCTGCCGAGCCAGCCGGTGAGCGCCGCGTCCACCGCATCGGCCGCCGCGTCTGCTCCCGTCGCGCCGGTCGCCCGAAACGCGCTGCGCACGGTGGCGCGGCGGCCATCATTCCAGACCGTGTCGAGCCCCTTCACCCCGTCGAGGCAGCGCCCCGGGTGCGGCGCCACCACCACGAACCCGAGCGCGACGATGAGCACGCCAAACCCGCCGATGACGAGCCGCCGTGCCTGTTCGCGGGCGCGATCCCGGCGCAGCTGGTCGACCAGCGCGTCCATCGACGGCCACCGCTGCCCCGGTTCCGGCGAGAGCCCCCGGAGCACCAGCGCCTTGAGCCACGCCGGCACGCGCGGGTTCTGGGGAGGCGGCCGCGCCTGCCGATTCCGGGCCTCGGCGAGCAGCACGGCCACCGAGCTCGCGTCGGGAAAGGGCCGCTGCCCCCACAGCGCCTCGTAGAGCGCGACACAGAACGAGAACTGGTCGGACGCCGGCGTCGCTGCGCCGCCCGCGAGGACCTCCGGCGCCATGTACGCCGGCGTCCCCACCAGCGCCCCGGGCTCGGTGAGGTCGGTGGAGAGCGCGAGCGGCGGCGGCATCCCCGCGAACGAGAGCCCCGGGGGCTCCTCTCCGACGAGGGTGGCGAGGCCGAAGTCGCCGACCTTCACCTCTCCCGCGTCGCTGATCAGCAGGTTGTCAGGCTTGAAGTCGCGATGAACCAGCTTCGCCTCGTGGGCGGCCGCGAGTCCGCGTCCGGCCGCGGCGAAGACGGCCACCACCTCGCGCCAGCTGCGCGGCGTCCGCAGCCACTGCCGCAGCGTGACCCCGGCGACGTACTCCATCGCTACCACCACCTGCTCCCCGTGGTGGAGCACGTCGAAGACGCCGACGAGGTTCTCGTGGCTCAACCGGGCGAGCGCTTGCGCCTCCCGGTACATCCGCGCGCGCAGCTGTTCCGCCGCGCCGGGGCTGGCGCCGCGCAGCCTCAGCACCTTCAGCGCCACCTTGCGATCGAGCTGGGGGTCATGGGCGACGAAGACCTCTCCCATCACCCCGGCCCCGACCCTTGCGAGGACGATGAAGCGCTCGAGCACGCTGCCCGGCGCGAGCCTCCCGCCGTCGGAAGGCGGCTCGGCCCCAGGCGTCTGTTCGGCGCGCAGCGCGTCGGCGATCAACCCGGTGCACCGCGCGCAGCCGCCCAGGTGCGCCTCGACCGCCGCGCGCAGCGAAGGGTCGAGCCGGCCCTGGGTGAGGTCGCAGAGGGTGACCTCGTCGAGGCAGTCGGTCGGGGCCGGCATCGGGGCGAGGCTACCCTTTTGGTCCCGGCGCGCCCTGGGTCGCGGTCGCCTTGAGCATCCGCTCGATCGACAGGTCGAGGTGACTGCGCACCGCGGCTCCGAGGCTCGCCAGCTGGCCCGCGCTCACCCCGAGCTGCCCGGCGAGGCGGCCGCGGGTTTCGACGGCGAGGGCCTCCCGCGCTTCGGCGACCCACCGCGCCACCGACGCCCGCGAGGTGTCGAAGAGCGGCGCGAGTTGATCGACCGCCAGGTGCTCGACGAGGTGGAGGCGAAGCAGGGCGCGCTGGCGATCGCTCAGGCCGGCGAGCGCCGTGGTGAAGGCGGCGCGAAAGACGGCCTTGTAGTCGGCGCGGATCGCGTCGAGCTCGGGGTCGGCGGTCGCCGGCAGGGCGAGCAGCTCGTCCTCCAGCTCAGCATCCGGCCCGGCCTGGCGGCGGAGGTCCGCGGCGAGGCGGACGAGCACCATCCGCAGCCAGCCTCCCAGCTCGCCGCGTCCGGAGAACCGCGCCAGCCGCGGCGGTCCGCCAGAGAGCAGCAGGTGCTGCCGGGCGCGCTGAATCACCTCGTCGATGTCGGACTCCGAAAAGCCGAGCCGCCGCAGCCCCGGGCGGCCGGTCTCCCTCAGCTGCACGTCGAGCGCCGCGAGCGCCTCGCGGTCGCCCTCGAGGCAGGCCGCGCAGAGAAGCAGACCCGGCCCATCGAGGGTGGAGACGTCGGCCGCCATCGTCACCACCCGCCCGAGGTGCCGGGCCCAGGCCTCGGGCGTCAGCAACACCCGCGGCGACGCGGCGCGGGCCCGCGCGTCGAGCTGCTCCAGCGCGGAGACGAAGCGCTCGTCCGCTCCCGGGAACTGTTGCCGCAGCAGGGTGAGGAAGGGCTCGGCCATGCGCCGGCAGCGACGGTAGCACCCGCCGGGGGCGCGTTATTCAGTCGAGGAGGAACGTGTAGTTGTAGACCATGGTGGTCGAGACCGCCTCTCCGCCCTTGATCGCCGCTCTGAACTTGAAGCGCTTGATCGCTTCGCGCGCGGCCTCGTTGAGCCCGAAGCCAGGGCCGTTGAGCACCTGGACGTCGACCACCCGCCCCTCGTTGTCGACGACGATGCGCAGCCGCACCGTGCCCTCGATGCCGGCGCGGCGGGCCTCGTCGGGGTAAGGCACCTTGAACTCGTTGGCGACCTCGGGGTCGCGATCGGCGCTGCCCGGCGGCACGTACTTCGGCGCGACGTAGTTCTGCACCGAGCTCGGCGCGACCGCCTTGTCCGCGACCTTTCCGTAGGCGGTGTTGCCCACCGGCGCGGCGAACCCTCCGGCGGCGGTGGTGGAGGACATCGAGATGCCGACGACGAGCGGCACCGGCTTGGGCGGCTCCTTCGCCTCTTCGATCGGCGGTGGCGGCTCTTTGACCGGCAGCGGCTCGACCTTGGCGACCTTGATCTCCGGCGGCTTGATCTTCGGCTTCGGCTGCTCGACCGGCTTGGGCGGCTCGGGCGGAGGAGGCGGCGGCTTGGGCGGCTCGATCTCGACGAGCTCCAGCTCGACCGGCTTGTCGAACTCGTGGACGACGATCTTGTGGAGGCTCGCGTACAGCAGCCCGCCGGCGTGGAGCACGATCGACAGGAACAGGCCGAGGGCCAACACCAGCAGCGTGTGGTCTTCCCGTCGCGAGGTCATCGTGATCGTCGAACTCATGGACTGCCTACCTACATCCCAAGCGGTACGACGGTTCCGGCCCTGCGCGATTCAAACACTCAAGGGGTTCCGCCGGACGGCTGCGCAGGTGCAGCGCCCTTCTGAATGTTGAGGGCGAACTTGGCGATTCCCTGGCCTTTGACGACGTCAATCAAACCCATCACCCGCCCGTAGTTCAACGACTGATCCGCGGAGATGATCGCCCGCGTCTCCTTGTCCTTCTTCAGCGCCTCGACGATCCGCTCCTTCATCTGGCCCTCGGTGACCCCGGCCCCGTCGAAGAAGAGCTGCGCGTCCTTGTCCATCACGATGTTGACCAGGCCCTGCACCGTCTGGCCGGCGTTGGCGGCCTTGGGCAGGTCGACCTCCACCGTCTCGCGGACGATGAAGCTCGCGGTCACCATGAAGATGATCAACAGCACCAGGGTGATGTCGACCAGCGGAGTGACGTTGATCCCGACGATCTCGTCGTCGCCTTCGGTCTGCGCCCCGGCCACGGTTACTTCCCGCCCTGCGAAGAGCGCAGGTGGCCGACGAGCGCGTGGCCCAGAGCGTTGGTGCGCGAGGTGATCGTCTTCAGCGCGCGGGTGAGCAGGTTGTAGCCAACCACCGCGGGGATCGCGACCGCGAGGCCGACGGCGGTCGCCACCAGCGCTTCGGAAATGCCGGCCATCACCGTCTGTTGAATCGCCGCACCCTTCGCCCCCGTCTCCCCGAGGTCATGGAAGGCCTTGATGATGCCGAGCACCGTGCCGAACAGGCCGATGAACGGGGCGTTGCTGCCCAGCGTTCCGAGGAAGGAGAGGAAGCGCTCGTACTGCGGCCGCTCGCGCGCCACCGTCGCGGCGATCACCTCTTCGACCGAGTCCGGCCCACCGGCGACGCTGCCGAGCGCCTCGCGGAGCACCGCCGCCTCCATGCCTTTCTTGCCTTCGATCGACTTCCTCACCGCCTCGAAGTCACCCTTGGCGAGCTTGACCACCAGGTCGTCCGAGCCGGGCAGCGAGTGGGTGTTGAAGTACAGCGCGCGCTCGAGCATCACCGCGATCGAGGCCACCGAGAGGATACAGAGGAGCCAGAGGACCCACTCCGCGCTCGAGAGCGTGACCCCGAGGAGGGTGCGGGTAAGGAACCCCTGTTCAGGGTTGGCCATCTGGGCGACGAGGAGCAGTGGGGTCATTGAGTGGGGGGCTGATGCGGCCGGGAGATCAATTCTTCGCCGGTTGGCGAAAGTCAACGGAAACGGCCAGCGATTCCGCAACATTCCGCAGATTGACCGCCGCTGTACGAACTTCTTCCAGCGCGGCCGTGTCCAACCCAGCGGAATGAGCAGCATCCGGTGGCTCGCCCAACCCGGCGTCCTTGTGGCCCTTGAGCATGCCGAGGATGAGCTGCTTCACCTCTTCGGCGTTGCTCAGCCCTTCCAGCCGCGCCTCGTGGAGGTTGACGGTGCCTGGCGCGGCGCTGCCGCCGGCGGTGCTGATGGTGAGGGTCTTGATCTTGAACAGCCCCTCGAGCGGGCCCTGGGTCACCTCGAGGTTCTGGACGTTGGCGTAGCTCAGGGTCACTTCGCGGCGGACGATCGCTCCGTGGCTGACGCGCAGGCTCTTGTCGCCGACGAGGTAGTGGCGCAGCTCGAAGTCGATGCGGGCAGCGACGAGGCCAAAGCCAACCAGACCGAGGATCGCCAGCGCGATCAGCCCCGCGAGCACCGCGCCGGTTCCCTTGAGCGCCGCGACGAGGAGGACGCCGCTGACGCTCGCGGCGAAGACCGGGCCCGCCGCGCCGAGCAGCACCCCGAGGTAGCGCAGCGTCAGCCACCCGGCCTGGGGCTTGAGCTCGCGCACCAGGGTCGTGCCCTCGGGCAGGTGGGGCGCGGCCAGCTGCAGCTTCAGCAGGGGCAGGTAGAGCGGCCGGAGGATTTTGACGAGCAGGGCGATCATCGGTCAGCGCCGCTCAGCCAGCGTCTTGAGCGCTTCAGCCGTACGGTTGAGCGCGTCGCGGATTTCCTGCAGCGCCTCGGTGCCCCCCGCGGGTCTGCTCTCGTCTCGAACGCCGCGCATCCGCGCGTAGAGGTAGTCGCGAATGGCCTCGAAGTCCTTCACCCCGACGATCGCCAGGTTGCCGCCCTCTCCGGAGCCGGCGGTCTGCACGGTGACGGTGCCGATGTGAAGCCAGCGCTCGAGCAGGTTCTGCGACAGGTGGATGTCCTGCATCCGCGCGTAGGTCAGCTGCATCTCTTTGCGGAAGAGGATCCCGTAGCTCATGAAGACCCCCTGGTCGTCGAACCGGTACTTCAGGGTCTCGTAGCGGAAGAACAGCGGGAGGATCACGATCGGAAACGCCACCGTCGCGAGGAGCGCGGTGAGCAAGTAGTAGAGCAGCAGCGAGGATTCCGGCCGGGTGATGCGGGCCACCCGCGCGCGCAACGCCTGGAATTGCACGTCGTTCATGCCGCGCGGTTTCGCACGGCCCGGGTGCCAAGAAAAGGGGCCTTGGGCGCGGAGGCTGAGGCTACAGTTCCCCGCGGTATTTCGAGGGGACCCAGTGGCCGCAGGTGACGAGCGCCGAAAGCGTGCCTTCGTGCTCGCGAGGATCCGGCGCGTGCAGCGCCGCCTCAACCTGCAGACCTCGCTCGCGGCGGCGGTGGTGCCGGTCTGGGTCGCGGTGACGCTGTTGACGGTGTGGCGCTTCGTCGTCCAGCGGCAGGTGGCGCTGGTCGCCGGGATCGCGGTGCTCGCAGCGGCGATCGCCTGGCGCCTGCTGACCCGGAGGCAGGGCGTGAGCCTGAACCAGGCCGCGGTGATCGCCGACCGCCGCGCGGGCGCGGGAGGGCTGCTGCTCACCCGGCTCGAGACCGGCGTCGGAGAGTGGGAGCTCGGGCTCAACGACCGGGTGCGCGCGTTGACGCCTCCGCCGATTCGCGTGCGGCGCTCAGTGGCGGGGCTGTCGCTGGCGCTGACGTTCCTCGCGATCGCGATGTGGGTGCCGCTGCCGCCGAAGGTGATTGGCGCCGTCAACGCCGCCGCGGCGAGCAAGCTCGACGAGGTGCAGGAGAAGCTCGAGGCGGTGGCGAAGGAGGAGCCGCTCGACGACGCCGCGAAGGCCGAGCTCGAGCGGCTGCGCGAGGAGCTGGCGGACAACACCTTCGACGCCGCCGACTGGGAGGCCGCCGACACCCTCGACCGCGAGCTCGAGCGGAAAGCGCAGGAGGCGGGCGCGGAGCTGTCACGCGCGGAGGAGGCGGCGAAGTCGCTCTCCGAGGCGATGGCCCGGGCCGAGGGCGCCGACTCCGCCAACCGCGAGAAGGAGGAGCTCGAGAACGCCCTGATGCAGCTCGCCGACGGAAAGGCCGCCGACCCCGAGGACGCGATGCAGCAGGCGCTCGGCGAGAACGGGAAGCAGGGCGAGAACGGCAAGCAGGGCGAGAGCGGCAAGCAGGGCGAGAACGGCAAGCAGGGCGAGAGCGGCAAGCAGGGCGAGAACGGCAAGC
>JAYVRT010000202.1:0-7489 GCA_043776025.1 Archangiaceae bacterium
CGTTGAGACCGATGAACAGGTGGGTGACGAACGCGTCGGAGAAGCCGGCGTCGGGGTTCACCGAGCCGCCGCCGGTGCCGCCGCCGAGACCGCCGCCGAGACCGCCGCCGGACCCGCCGCCGGACCCGCCGCCAGACCCGCCGCCAGACCCGCCGTTGTTCGGGGTGAAGATCGCCGAGCCGGCCTTTCCATCAGAGCGGGTCACGGTGACGACGTACTGCGTGCCGACGGCGAGCGGCTTCGGATTTCCCTCGGCGTTGATGGCTCCCGCGGGAACGGTCCCGTACGTCACGCCTGAGGCGAAGCCGGTGGTTCCAAGCGTCGCGAGCACCCAGGTGCGCACGGAGGTGCCGGGATATTCGGCGACGGCGAGGCCGAGCGCCTTATCGCCAGGCCAGGAGATGGTCGGCGTGGTCCCGCTGCCGACGGTGACTACGAAATCTCCAGTACCGCCCGTGCCGCCCGCGCCGCCGGATCCGCCACCCACGCCACCGCCCGTTCCTCCCGAGCCAGAGCTGCATCCAACGACACCCAGCAGCGTGACAGCCAAAACGGCTCGACGAGCGATCGACATCATGAACCTCCCCAAAAAGTGAGCGCGGCTCGTATCCGTTGGCACGGCAATAATCCACCTTCACGGGTGATCGGGGTCAGAAAGACGCAGCCCGAGACCTCCGCGAGCTGGGTCCAGATCGAAGGGACTGCTCAGCTCGACCAGGCGGCGACGACCTGCGCGAGTTCCGCGGCCAGCAGCTTCGAGGGAGCCTCGATCGTCCCGAGGGCGCCCCGCACCACGCCTTTGGGCGTCGCGCGCAGCGCCACCAGGAACCGGTTGAAGCAACGCTTTACGTCTGAATCAGGAGTGAGGAACGAGACCCGCACCTCGCAGAAGCCTCCTTTGGAATCACGCGTGACTTCGACCTGTCCCCCTGCCATCCGCATCACGCCGCGCTCGAGCGTCGCGGGCGCGCCGTTCATCAGTGCGACGAACTCCTCCACTGCGACATCGCCGAAGAGGGTGAAGGTGCGCAGTCGCTTCGCCATCGCGCCCTTCATCAGCCACTGCAGCTCGAGCGGCGCATGCCAGTACCCACTGACTCCGAAGTGGGTCACCTTCGGCAGGCCGGGGAGCGTGGTCAGCAACTCCCGCTCCTTCGCGGCAGGGTGCTCGGACGGAAGATCGGTGAAGTAGGTCGCCACCTCGAGCGGCGGGGACGCAGCGGCAACCAACCGAGTGGCGGCTTCAGAGCCCGTGCGCACCTCGACGATCGAGGGCCAGCGGCGAAGCACCGAGACGTCCGGCAACCAGCTTCCGAAGTCGAGCGCGCGCAGCGTCGACCATTCGGGAGCGTCGATCACCTCGGGCAATACCTCGAGGGTGTGATCGGCACGGGCTCTCACGAGCACGCCGTCTTCGAATACGGCGGACTCGGTCTCGAGTACGCGCGCCAACGGTCCCATCCAGGCTTTCGCATACTTCCGGTGCAGCTCGTCCTCGCGCCTCGATTCCTTCGGGGTCAGGTCGCGCACGCGCTTCTGCTGCTGGAGGAGAACGAACTCGCCCCGTGGGTCCGCTTCTTCAAGAAGTTGATCAACCGCCACCGCGCGTTCGCCCGCACTCTTCGCGGCAACCAGGCGGCCCTGGCCCGGGTGGGGCGCGTCGTCGAAGCGCAGTCCGTTGAGCCACGCCCGTTCGGCTGGAGTCGGGGCCCGGGCGCTCTGCTTCGCGATCGCCGCTTCGAGCTTCTTGAGCTTCGCCGCCGCGTCGCTGCCTTTGTACTCCCGCAGGCCCGGCAGTAGCGACGCGTCCGCGTGAATGCCGAGCGCTGCGAAGACCGCCGTTGCCAGCGGAGTGCCCTCGAGCCAGCAGCCCTCGTCACTGCCCTGGGCGAGGAGCCACTGACCCAGCGCCCTGCCGAGCCGGGGGTCAGGCGGGAAGCCATGGAGCGCGGTGACCTTCCGGCGCACGTGGCTCTCCTGCAAATCGAACAACGTCGGGAGCAACAGCGGCACATCACCCGGGTCCTTTGCTTCGGCGAGCGAGATCCACGCCTTGAAGGTCTTCAAGGGACCTCCGGCGTCGAGCGGCACCAGCGTCTTGCGCGTCTGCGCGTCGAGGCGGTCGAGGGCATCCGCAACGGCGGGGGCCCGCGTGTCCCGCCAGAGGGCGAGCAACGCCTTCAGTGGCTCGGCATCAACCGGCGCGAACGGGGCCGAAGGGTGAGAAGACATCGTCCCTCAAGCCTACCTTCAGGGACAGGAGCGGCCGGGACCAATCCGCTCTGGGGGCACGGCGCGACCCAGCTGCACTCTCGCAGAAGGCGATCGAGGCCGCTTCCTGGCTGGCGTCCGTCGCACCGAACTTGATCCAGGACAAGTCGCCTGGCTGTCGGCCTTGCTACGGTCCGGCCGGTGAATGCTCTCTCGACACACCCCCGCTACCTCGCCCACGGCCCGTTTCGCGCGGAGCTGAAGCGCCGCGTCGACCGCTACTTCGAGAACCTCGGCGTCTCGCCGCACGGCTCGCCGCGCATCGTGCGCAAGACGGTGGTGATCCTCGCCTGGTTCCTCGCCTCGTACCTGATGCTGCTGGGGGTCGCGACCACCGCCTGGCAGGCAGCGCTGCTCGCGGTCTCGCTCGGGCTGGCGATGGCGGGCATCGGCTTCGACCTCCAGCACGACGGCAACCACGGCGGCTACTCGACGCACCCGTTCGTCAACCGCCTCGCCGCCTTCGGGCTCGATCTGCTCGGCGGCGCCTCGTACAACTGGAGCTGGAAGCACAACATCTTCCACCACAGCAACCCGAACGTCGCCGGCATCGACGCCGACATCGACCTCGAGCCGTTCGTCCGGATGTCGCCGGCGCAGAAGTGGCGGCCGATGCACCGCCTCCAATTCTTCTACCTGTGGCCGCTGTATTCGTTGCTCGCGGTGAAGTGGCACTTCTTCGACGACTTCAACGACCTGTACCACGGGAAGATCGGCGAGAACCCGTTCCCCCGCCCGACGGGCGCGCGGCTGTGGACGTTGGTGCTGGGCAAGGTGGTCTTCTTCAGCTGGGCCTTCGTGCTCCCGTCGTTCTTCCACCCCTTCTGGCAGCTCGCGCTCGTCTACCTGCTGGCGTCGGCGACCCTCAGCGTCGCCCTCGCGCTCACCTTCCAGATGGCGCACTGCGTGGAGGGCAACGCGTTCCCCGCGCGTGACGCCGGCAGCGCGCCGCCGACCAAGGAGTGGGCGGTGCACCAGGTCGAGGCGACCGCCGACTTCGCGCCGGGCAACCCCTTCGTCACCTGGTACATGGGCGGCCTCAACTACCAGGTCGAACATCACCTGTTTCCCAAGGTGTGCCACGTCCACCTGCCGCAGCTCGCGCCGATCGTCGAGGCGGTTTGCAAGGAGCAGGGCATCCGGTACCACGTGAACCCGACCACCCGCTCGGCGCTCGCGTCGCACGCGCGGTTCATCCGGAAGCTGGGGCGCCGCCCCGAGCCGGCGCCCGCCGGCTGAAGAGTCTGGAACCCGCCGGTTGGGCCGCCCTTTCCTCAGCCCAGCTCGAAGACGCCGACCTCGCGGGTGGGACCGACGAGCAGTCTCGCCATCGCGACCGCGAGGGACAGATTTCCCGGCATCGCCGCGGCCGCCCCAATAGACAGGCAATCATGAGCGAGCTGTTCAAGCCCCTGACGATCCGCGGTGTCACCTTTCGCAACCGAATCTGGGTCTCTCCGATGTGCCAGTACTCTTCGGAGGAGGGGATGCCGTCTGACTGGCATCTGGTTCACCTCGGCAGCCGGGCCGTCGGCGGAGCGGGCCTGGTGATGGTCGAAGCCACGGGCGTCTCGGCCGAAGGGCGGATCTCTCCCAAAGACTCCGGCCTGTGGACCGACGCCCACGCCGCCGCGTTCAAGCCGATCACCGACTTCATCCGCGGCGCGGGCGCCGCACCGGCGATTCAGCTTGCCCACGCCGGCCGGAAGGCCTCGACCCGGATCCCGTGGGATCGCGCCTCGCCTCAGACGGTGCCGCGGCAGGGCGGCGGTTGGGAGCCGATCGCGCCGAGCCCGCTGAAGTTCGCGGACGACTACCCGAGCCCGCGCGAGATGACGGCGAAGGACATCACCTGGGTGGCCCACGAGTTCGTCGACGCGGCCCTTCGGGCAGAGGAAGCCGGCTTCGAGGTGATCGAGCTCCACGCGGCGCACGGCTACCTGTTCCACGAGTTTCTCTCGCCGCTCTCCAACCAGCGCAGCGACGAGTACGGTGGCAGCTTCGGGAACCGAAGCCGGTTCCTCCTCGACACCGCCCGCAAAGTTCGCGCGGCGTTCGCGGGGCCGCTCTTCGTGCGGATCTCCGCCACCGACTACACCGAGGGCGGCTGGGACCTGCCGCAGAGCATCGCGCTCGCGAAGCAGTTGAAGGCGATCGGAGTGGATCTGATCGACGTCTCCAGCGGAGGAAACGTCGCGACCGCGAAGGTCCCCCTCGGCCCCGGCTACCAGGTGGCGTTCTCGAAGGCGATCCGGGCCGAAGCGCAGATCCCCACCTCGGCGGTCGGGTTGATCACCGAGCCCGCACAGGCCGAGGCGATCGTCGCCGGGGGCGAGGCCGATGCGGTGATGCTCGCCCGCGCAGAGCTCCGGGATCCGTACTGGGCGCTGCACGCGGCGACCGCGCTCGGAGTCGAGGTCGAGTGGCCGGTGCAGTACGCGCGCGCCAGGCCCTGAAGCCTCACGCGGCAGCTGACGCCCGTCGAAAGGGGTGCCCCGCCGACGCTTCAGCCGCCGAGGACCATGCCGGCCCGCGAGAGCCACTCGCTCACCGTGCCGGGCGCGACGCCGAACCAGATCACCGCCAGCGCGCAGATGACGAGCGCGACCTCGGTGGTCCACTGCCGCTCGAGCGACGGCACGCCGTCGGCCGCCGGCCGCATGAACATGTAAACCACCACCCGCAGGTAGTAGTAGACGCCGGCCGCGCTCGCGAGCACGCCGAGGATCGCCAGGCCGAGCAGGCCCGCATCCACTCCGGCGCGGAAGATGAGCAGCTTGCCCATGAAGCCCACGGTCGGAGGCACGCCGCCCAACGAGAGCATGAAGGCCGCCATCGCCGCCGCCCACCACGGCTTGCGCTGCGCCAGGCCGGCGAAGCGATCGAGATCCCAGGTGTTGCCGCGGGTCTCGTCCTCGCGGCGCTCGAGCGCGCCGACCATGCCGAAGGCTCCGAGCGAGGTCACCGTGTACGCGAGCGCGTAGAACAGCAGCCCCTTGTAGACGTCGGCCGAGACCTGCACCTGCGCGCCCAGCAGCGGGGTCACGCTCAGCACTCCCGCGGTCACCGCGTGCTGCGCCGGGGCGAACAGCGCCGCCACCGCAATCAGCATGTAGCCCGCGTGGGCGATCGACGAGTACGCCAGCATCCGCTTTACGTTGCGCTGCGGCAGCGCGAGCAGGTTGCCCACCACCATCGTCATCGCCGCGAGCGCGCTGAACATCACGAACGGAATCTGCGGGTCGACCGCGCGGCCGAGCGCGAGGAACACCCGCACCATCGCCACGAACGCCGCTGCCTTCACTCCCGCCGACATCAGCGCCGTAATCGGCGTCGGCGCGCCCTCGTAGACGTCCGGCGTCCACATGTGGAACGGCACCGCCGCCACCTTGAAGGCGAACCCGACCGCGACGAGGAGGAAGCCAATCGTCACCAGCCAGGGCTGGGTCGCGACCGCCTGCGGCAGCGCCGTGGCGATCTGAGCGAACTTGGTGCTGCCGGTCGCCCCGTAGAGCAGCGAGGCGCCGTACAGCAGCAGCGCCGCGGAGAAGGCGCCGAGGATGAAGTACTTGAAGCCCGCCTCGGCCGGCCGCGGCCCGCGCCGCAGGTAGGCGGTCAGCGCGTAGGTCGCGACCGACATCACCTCGAGGTTGACGAAGAGGGTGATGAAGTCGGCCGACAGCGCCAGCAGCGACATCCCCGCGGCGGAGAAGAGCACCAGCGCGTAGAACTCGCCGCGCTCGGCCTTGCGGTGACGCAGGAACCCGGCGGAGAGCAGCACCGCCAGCCCCGTGCCGAGGCAGACCACCACCGTGAGGAAACTCGAGAAGGGGTCCAGCACCGCGAAGCCTTGGAGCACGCTCTTCGCCGGCAAGAAGGCGTTCTGCAGCGCGATCGCTCCAGCGACGATCGACGCCACCACCGCGATCATCGCCTGGTAGGTGCGGGTCGTCGAGGTGAGGAACACCTCGGAGAGCATCAGCAGAATCGCCGCGCTCGAGAGCACGGCCGCGGGCAGCACCGTCGAGAATTCGTCGGCAGTGAAGTTGGGGATGTTCATTTGGAAGGCACCACCGGCTGCTGAATCAACCTCGGCTGCCGCAGCATCGGGAAGCTGGGCAGCGCCGGAGCGGCCAGCGTCGGCGCTGGCATCGGCGCCGGGGCAACCGCGCCGGGCAGCGCGTCCGGAAGCGGGCGCACCCGCACCCTCACCTCGCGCTCGTTGAGGTGGCTCTCGTCGGAGGCCCACAGCGCCCGCGCGACGTACCGGGTCGACGCAGGCTCGAGCACGTCGAGGATCGGCTGGGGCTTGAGGCCCATCACGATCACCAGCACCACGAACGGGAGCGCGGTCAGCAGCTCGCGCAGGTTGAGGTCCTTCAGCCCCATGTTCTCCGGGTTGGCCAGCGGGCCGAAGAAGACCCGCTGCACCATCCACAGCATGTAGGCCGCGCCGAGCACCACCGCGGTGCCGGCGAGGACCCCGAAGGCCATCGGCAGCGTCGACTTGAAGCTGCCCAGCAGCACGAGGAACTCGCCGACGAAGCCGTTGGTGCCGGGCACCGCCACCGAGGAGAAGGTGATGATGAGGAAGAACGCGCTGTAGATCGGCATCACCTTGGCGATGCCGCCGTACTCGCTCATCAACCGCGCGTGGCGCCGCTCGTAGAGCATGCCGAAGAGGAGGAACAGCGCCCCGGTGGAGACGCCGTGGTTGAGCATCTGGTAGGCGCTGCCGGTCGCTCCTTCCGGCGTCATCGCGAAGATTCCCAGCATGCAAAAGCCCAGGTGCGAGACCGAGGAGTAGGCGATCAACTTCTTGATGTCGCGCTGGGCCAGACACATCAACGCCCCGTAGACGATGCCGATCACCGAGAGCGCCGCGATGCCGTTCTGCCAGCCCCGGGCGACGGTGGGAAACAGCGGCACCGCGAACCGCCAGAAGCCGAAGGTGCCCATCTTCAGCATCACGCCCGCCAGCACGATCGAGCCCGCCACCGGCGCCTGCACGTGGGCGTCGGGCAGCCAGGTGTGCACCGGGAACATCGGGACCTTGATCGCGAACGCGAGCGCGAAGGCGAAGAACATCCACGGCCCGAAGCGCAGCATCGCCGCGCCTTGCGGCGAGAGCACCAACTGGTGGGTCTCTCCTTCCTTCAAGTACGCCGCGACCTCGCGCGAGGAAGCGAGCAGCCCGTTGTAGAGCGTCGCGTAGTCG
>JAYVRT010000203.1:0-2296 GCA_043776025.1 Archangiaceae bacterium
GCGGTCTGGAAGTCGTCGATCTTGAAGCGGTGGGTGACGACCGGGGTGATGTCCAGGCCCGACTGGAGCATCGCGGTCATCTTGTACCAGGTCTCGAACATCTCCCGGCCATAGACGCCCTTGAGCACCAGGCCCTTGAAGATCACCTGGTTCCAGTCGATCGACACCTCGGAGGGGGGGATGCCGAGGATCGCCACCCGCCCGCCGTGGTTCATCGCCTTGAGCATCGACCGGAAGGCGGGCCCGTTGCCGCTCATCTCCAGGCCGACGTCGAAGCCCTCGGTCATGCCGAGCTCCTTCATCGTCGCCTCGATCGAGCCGGTGGTGACGTTGACCGCCCGGGTGGCGCCGAGCTTCTTCGCCAGGCCGAGGCGGTAGTCGTTGACGTCGGTGACGACGACGTGGCGCGCTCCGACGTGTTTGCAGATCGCCGCCGCCATCACCCCGATCGGGCCGGCGCCGGTGATCAGCACGTCCTCTCCGACGAGGTCGAAGCTGAGCGCGGTGTGCACCGCGTTGCCCAGCGGGTCGAAGAACGAGGCGATCTCGTCAGGGATCTCCGCGGGGATCCGGAAGACGTTGCTCGCCGGCAGGCTCAAGTACTCGGCGAAGCAGCCGATGCGGTTGACGCCGATGCCGATGGTGTTGCGGCACAGGTGGCGCTTGCCGGCGCGGCAGTTGCGGCAGTTTCCGCAGGTGAGGTGGCCCTCGCCCGAGACCCGGTCGCCTTTCTTGAAGCCGGTGACCGCGCTGCCCACCTCGGCGACCTGACCCATGAACTCGTGCCCAATGTGCATCGGCACGGGGATCGTCTTCTGGCTCCACTCGTCCCAGTTGTAGATGTGAATGTCGGTGCCGCAGATCGCCGACTTCTGGATCTTGATCAGCACGTCGTTGTGCCCGATCACCGGCACCGGCACGTCCTGCATCCACAGCCCCGGCTCCTTCTTCGCCTTCACCAACGCTTTCATGTGATCACTCCCAGCTTGCGACCGACCTTGACGAAGGCGGCGATGGCGCGGTCGACCTGCTCCTGGGTGTGGGCGGCGGACATCTGGGTCCGGATGCGGGCCTTGCCCTGCGGCACCACTGGGTAGGAGAAGCCGACGACGTAGATCCCTTCGGCGAGCATTCCCTGCGCGAACTCGGACGCCAGCTTCGCGTCGCCGAGCATCACCGGGATGATCGGGTGGCCGGCGCCGGCGAGGGTGAAGCCCGCCTTCGTCATCTCGGCGCGGAAGTGGGCGCTGTTCTCGCGAAGCTGTCTGCGGGGTGCATCGGAGGCCTGCAGGAGCTGAAGGCAGGCGATCGTCGCCTGGGCGATCGCGGGCATCAGGGTGTTGCTGAAGAGGTACGGCCGCGCCCGCTGCCGCAGCAGGGTGACGATCTCTCTGCGCGCCGAGACGTAGCCGCCCGAGGCGCCGCCCAACGCCTTGCCGAGCGTGCCGGTGAGGATGTCGATCTTCCCCAGCACTCCGCACAGCTCGGGGCTGCCTTTGCCCTGCGCGCCGGTGAAGCCGACCGCGTGCGAGTCGTCGACCATCGTCAGCGCGCCGTACTTCTCGGCGAGCGCGGTGATCCCCTTGAGATCCGCGATCACCCCGTCCATCGAGAAGACGCCGTCGGTGGCGATGAGGATGAAGCGCGCCCCGGCGGCCTTCGCCTCCTTGAGCTTCACCTCGAGGTCGGCCAGGTCGTTGTTGGCGTAGCGGAACCGCTTCGCCTTGCACAGGCGGATGCCGTCGATGATCGAGGCGTGGTTGAGCGCGTCGGAGACCACCGCGTCCTCTTCACCCAGGACGATCTCGAACAGCCCGCCGTTGGCGTCCCAGCACGAGCCGAAGAGGATCGTGTCCTCGGTCTGGAGGAACTGCGACAGCTTCGCCTCGAGCGCCTTGTGCACGTCCTGGGTGCCACAGATGAAGCGCACCGACGACATCCCGAAGCCGTGGGTGTCGAGGCCTTCCTTCGCAGCGCGGATCAGCTCGGGCGAATCGGCGAGGCCCAGGTAGTTGTTGGCGCAGAAGTTGAGGACCTGCTGCCCGCCCTGCACCGTGATCTGCGCCCGCTGCGGAGAGGTGATCACCCGCTCGTTCTTGAACAGCCCCGCGGTGCGGATCCCTTCGGCCTCTTTTTTCAGATGATCGAAGAATGCGTCGTTCACGAAGGCGGCGATTAGCGTGCTATCCACGAAAACGGTAGGGCTTCCTGCTCTGGTGACAGGCCCGGTCTTCAAAACCGGCGGGAGGCGATGCAAGTCGTCTCCGGCGAGTTCGATTCCCGTGCCCTACCGAAG
>JAYVRT010000204.1:0-7470 GCA_043776025.1 Archangiaceae bacterium
TCCTGCCGCGCCGAGAGCGCCACCTTGTTGATGTGCTCCCAGCCCTGGCCGCGCATCTCCTCCAGCGCCAGCTCGAGGCTCTGCCTCCCGCCGACCGCCGGGAGCAGCTGGGAGAGAATGGTGCGCTCTTCGCCGGTGGCGGTCTCGAGCCGGGCGCGGATCTCCGGGAGCGCCTGTTCGCCATACGCGGCGATCGCCTTACCCGCCAGCGCCGCCAGGCCCTTGCCCCGGCCGAGCGCGTCGAGCAGCACCGGCAGGGCCTTGGTCGAGCCGATGCTCCCCAGGGCTTCGATCGCGGCCTCCGCGAACGCCTCGAGCGGGTCCTTGGCCATCGCCACCAACTGGGAGACGACCGCCGGGTCCTTGACCTTCAGCTCACCCAGCACCACCGCCGCGGCGATGCGCTTGCGCGGGGACTCGTCTTCGAGGAGCTCGGCGATTGCTTTCAGAGGTTCCATGGGGGCCGCGACCCTACAACCATCAACCTTTCGCTACGAAGCGTTCGTTGAAGCGCGCTAGATCGCCGTCCATGCGCCCTTTCCTCGCGATCTTCGCCGCCGGCCTCACCTGTGCGGGCTGCGTCACCCAGGGCACCTACGACCTCCTCCAGCGAGAAAAGGAGGGCACCGAGGAGCAGCTGAGCAACCGCAACAAGGAGCTCGCCGATTCCGAGAAGAAGCTCCTCGCCGCCACCAACAAGGGCCGGGACCTCGAGGCCGCGATCGCCGACGAAAAGGAGAAGGTCGCCGCCTCCGATGGGAGGATCGCCCGGCTGCTGGCGGAGCAGGCCGCCGCGAGCAAGGACAAGAACAAGCTGCAGGCGTCGATCGAAGAGATGACGGTGGCGATCAGCGACCTCGAGAAGCGCCGCGCCGCCGCCGAGGCCCGGGTCAACGAGTTCAAGTCGTTGCTCGCCAAGTTCAAGTCGCTGATCGACGCCGGGAAGCTGAAGGTGCGGATCGTCGACGGCCGGATGGTGGTGGTGCTCGCCACCGACATCCTCTTCGCCTCCGGCAGCGCCAACCTGTCGAAGGACGGGAAGTCCGCGCTCGCCGAGGTGGCCCAGGTGCTGGCGTCGATCGAGAAGCGCAGCTTCCAGGTCGAGGGGCACACCGACAACGTGCCGATCTTCACCGCCCAATACCCCAGCAACTGGGAGCTCGCCGCCGCGCGGGCGATCAACGTGCTCAAGGCGATGATCGAGTCCGGGCTTCCCGTGGGGCGCGTCTCGGCGGCGTCGTTCGGGGACTCGCGCCCGTCGGTGGCCAACGACTCGGTCGAGAACAAGGCGCTCAACCGGCGAATCGAGATCATCATCGTCCCTGATTTGTCCGGGCTGCCGGGGTTCGACGAGCTGCAGAAGGTAGAAAAGTCCGGCTGATCTTCGCCTCTTCGCCCTGGGCGATCGCGGTTCCCCCCACGGGTGAGCGGAACTAAAAGCCCCGGCCATGCGCTACCGCCGAATGGGCAAGACCGGCTTGAAGCTCTCCGAGCTTTCCCTGGGTTCCTGGGTCACGTTCGGAGGCCAGGTCGGCGATCAGACGACGCGCGAGTGCATGTACGCGGCGTACGACGCCGGGGTGAACTTCTTCGACGGCGCCGAGGCCTACTCCCACGGCGAGGCGGAACGGGCAATGGGCGAGGTCGTCTCCTCCGCGGGCTGGCGCCGCGAGAGCCTGGTGCTGTCGACGAAGATCTTCTGGGGCGACGACGGCCCCAACGACAGGGGGCTGTCGCACAAGCACCTGATCGAGGGCGTCCACAAGGCGCTGAAGCGTTGGAAGACGGACTACGTCGACCTCTGCTTCTGTCACCGGCCAGATCCGGAGACGCCGATTGAAGAGACGGTGCACGCCTTCGACATCCTCATCCGCCAGGGCAAGGTCTTCTACTGGGGCACCTCGGAGTGGCCGGCGAAGGACGTGCTCGAGGCGATCCGAATCGCGAAGGAACTGCACCTGACGCCGCCCTCGATGGAGCAGCCCCAGTACAACATGCTCGTCCGGCCCCGCTTCGAGGTCGAGTACGCGCCGCTGTGGGCACAAGGGCACGGCTCGACGATCTGGAGCCCGCTCGCCTCTGGCCTGCTCAGCGGCAAGTACTGCTCGGGCGTGCCCGCCGACAGCCGCCTCGGGCTCAAGGACTACGCCTGGCTCAAGCAGATGGTCGTCAACCCCGACAACGGCAACCGGGTCGAGGCGCTCGCCCCGATCGCGCAGGAGCTCGGCTGCACCCTCGCCCAGCTGGCGATCGCCTGGTGCCTGAAGAACCCCTTCGTCTCGACGGTGATCACCGGGGCCAGCCGTGCCTCGCAGGTGACCGAGAACATGAAGGCGCTCGAGCTGTTCGACCAGCTCACCCCCGAGGTGATGGAGCGCCTCGAGAAGGCCCTGGGCAACAAGCCCGCGGCGGCCTGATTCCAGCAAGCCCTGCGCTTGCGCGCGGGCCACAACGGGTCCACGCTTCGCATCGGAGTCTTCGATGACCGATGCCGAAGAGGACGACGGGTCGACGCCGACGGCGGACCGCTTGGTGGACCTCCGGGTCCACCATCGCCGCATCGTCCACGCCGACGGCGACTCCCTCGACAGCCACACGGTCCGGTGCGCGCAAGAGTCGACCTCCCGGACGCTCGAGCATTGCGCCCGGTGCCCCCGTTTCCAGGCCCTCCGGGTGGATGCGGCCGGCTCGGTGCTCCAGTGCCGGGTCGCGAAGGACCGCACCGCCGCTCGACCGCGGTCTGATCTGCCGCTCGAGGATTCGGTCGAGCGCACCCCGGTGACCGAGGTGGCGTTCTCGTCCTGCATCTGCCTCGACCCCGAGCTCGCCGCGAACGAGGCGGTGACCGTCCTGCATGCCGAACGCCAGCGCACCGCGCCGGTGGTCGACGACGCAGGGGTGTTGATCGGCATGGTCGAGGCCGAGGCGGTGTCGCAGTTGGTGCTTGCATGGCGGCGGCAACGCAACCTCGACCCGGAGGCTTCGCCCGAAGTGGAGGACGCGATGTCGGCCGGTGCCGACGTGATCGCGCTGTCTGAGAACGCCTCGGTGGGCGATGCGGCCCGGCTGATGGCGTGCACCGGAATCGATCGGCTGCCGATCGTGACTCACACCGGCGAGGTGGTCGGAGTGGTGACGGCTTTGGACCCGGTCGGCTGGCTCGCACGTCACCGCCGCCGGCCCCACTGACGGCGGCTCTTTTCAGGGCGCGGCGGCGATCAGCGCTTTCAGGTCGTCGCCGGTGGCCTCGTGGCGCTTGCCGCAGAACTGACAGTCGGCCGCCGCGCTGCCCTGGGTCGCGAGCATGTCCGACAGCTCCGCCTTGCCCAGCGACGAGAGCGCGAGCAAGACCTTCTGCTTGCTGCAGCCACACTTCCACCCCAGGGGGATCGCGCCCGCGGGCTCGAAGCCCGGCAGCAGCTCGGCGAGCAGGCCGGCCGCGTCGGGCCGCTTCCCAGCGCCGACCGCGGTCTCCAGCCGGGCGCCCAGCGTCTGCCCCAGCTCCGCGAGCGCCTCGGCGTCGCCGTCCGGCAGCGACTGCACGAGCACCCCCGCCACCGCGCCCAGGGGCTCGGCGCCCTCGCGCTCCACGGCCAGCGCCGCCCGGGTGGCGACCTGCTCCGAGGAGGCGAAGTAGCCCTCGAAGTCCGCCGCGAGATCCATCGCCTTGAGCTCCACCGACGAGCGGTAGAACTCGCTCTCGCCCAGGTCCTTGAGCACCGAGAGGAACCCGGAATTGCCCAGCGCCGGCCGCCAGCGCATCGGCCCGCGGTTTCCCTCGACGTCGAGGTAGGGGTTCTTCACGTAGCCCCGCAGGTAGCCGTTGGCGCCGGCGTCGACGAACAGCCCCCGCAGCGGCCCGTCGCACTCCACCTGGAGATTGACCCGGGTCTGATCCTTCTGCAGCGAGGCGAGCAGCGTCCCCGCGGTCAATGCTTGCCCCAACAGCATCGCCGAGACGTCGTGGAGGCCGTGGAGCCGCTGCCCTTCGCGCGCGGCCCGGGTCACCACCGCGACCGACGCCTTCAGGCCCTTCGCGGCGAGGTAGCCGCGGACCAGCGAATCTCCATCGCTCATCCGCAGTAGCCGCTGGCGAGGCAGGTCGCCGTCCCGCAGGTGGCCCCCGGGTTGTTGCAGCGCGGCCAGCAGAAGCCGTCCGGGAGCGCCCCACCATCGACGTCTCGCACCGGACGGCAGACGTAGCCGGCGCGACAGTCGGCCTGCCCCGTCGAGGGCGCGTTGCAGCCCGCGGCGCAGACGCCGAACCCCGCCACCGACAGGCACTTGGCGCCCGTGCCGCAGTGACTGCTGTCGTCGCACGGCGCGGTGCAGTACCCACTGAGGAAAGGCGAGGGACCGCCGTCGCTCAAGTTGGCGAAGAGGCAGACCCCATCGTCGGGCGGGCTCTGGCAGGCGACGTCGGTGGCGCAGGGGTGGCCCACCTTGTCCGCGGGCGGACCGGCGTCGAACGCGGGCAGCGGAGAGATCCAGCAGGCCGAGTCTCCCCCGCCGATCGAGTAGCAGTCGTAGCCGCTGCGGCAGTCGGCCGGGGCGGTGCAGCGCGACCAGCACACCGAGTCGCCTTCCCCCAGGCCCGGTGCGCTCAGGCACAAGGCGGAGCTGGGGCAGTCGGCGTTGCCGATGCAGTCCTTGGTGCAGTAGCCGCCGGTGTAGTTGCTCGCGCCGCTGCTCGTCTTCAGCTTGCACAGGTGGCCGGCGCCCAGCGCTGCGCAGTTGTCGTTGGTGACGCAGGGCGTGCCGACCTCGTTTGCCCCGCCGTCGCTCGACTGGCACTTGCCGCCGACGCAGGCCTGGCCGGCGAGGCAGCTGGTGCACACCAGCCCCCCAGAGCCACAGTTGATCGCCGAGGGCACTCTGATGCAGATCGAGCTGGCGCTGGTGCCGCTGCAGCAGCCGGTGCAGCTCGCGCCGCAGCTGCCGTTGCCACCGCCCGCGCCGCTGCAGGCGAAGCCGACGCAGGCGCCCTTGCCGCAGTTGGCGCACGCTGCCCCGTTCGCGCCGCAGCTGGCGACCGCCGCGTTGTTGGGGCTCTTGACGCAGCTTCCGTCGGCCGCGCAGCAGCCCGCGCAGGTCGTCGGGCCGCACCCGCTGACCGGAACCTTGCCGCATGAAGGGCCGGCCGCGAGCAGCAGCCCGACGGTGAGCCCGAAGATGAGAGGAGCGAGAAGAGGGCGCAAAGGCATCAGCGACTTTGTCGAAACCCGGCCAACAGGCCTTCAAGTCTGGCACACCTTGAAAAGAAAAGCGGGTGGCCCCAGCTTCAGAGCCACCCGCCGAATTTAACTAAGCTTTACGGCTCTCTTAGTTGCAGATGCCGGTGACTGGGTCGCACGTCTGACCCGTGCCGCAGCCGGCGCCGAGGTTGGTGCAGCGGGGCTGACAGAACCCGGGGCCCGTCGCGCCCGCGCCGAGGGGGTTGCAGCCGTACTCGGTGCGGCAACCGGTGTTCCCGCCGTCGGCCAGCGCGACGCAGGCCGCGTTGCACAGACCGCCGATGAAGGCGCCGAGGTTGTCGGTGGTGTTGAAGAGGAAGAGCACGCAGGCTCCGCCGTCGCCGCAGAAGGCGTTCGACGGGTTCATGGTGCAATCCGAGCCGCAGCTGCCGCCCGGGTTCCCGCTCATCCCGCCGTCGGGGAGAAGCTGGGCATCGCAGAAGCCCGTCGAGGGCGGCTTGCACATGGTGTCCGTGGTGCACGGAGAGCCGCTGATGCCAGGACCCGCCGGAGGGCCGGCATCGAAGCGGTCGAACACGCCGCCGTCGGCCGAGGCGAGGAGGCAGATCGGATCCGGCATCGCCGCGGTGCCGAAGTCGATGCAGTTGTAGCCCGCACGGCAAGGCGCCGTCTGGCTGCAGCGGGGCATGCAAATGTTCTCCGCCTCGCCGGTGATGCCGAGCCCGTACTGGCAGGACGCCGTCGCGCCGCACTCCGTGTCCGACTTGCAGCGGCGGGTGCACAAGCCGCCCGGGTAGGGCGCGCCACCGATTGCCTGAGCCTTCTTGCAGAATGCGCCGGTCTGGCCGGCGGGGACGCCGGTCGTCGGCATTCCTTGGACCGCGGTGCAGTCCGCGCTGCTGGTGCAGGGCGAGCCGATGGTCCCGGCGGTGCCGCCATCGCCTCCCGAGCCGCCGCCGGAGCCGTTGACGCAGGCGCCGTTGGTGCAGTTCTGGTTGCTGGCGCAGGCGACGCACGCCTGGGCGTTGAGGCCACAGTTGGTCTTCATCTGGATGCCGACCGAGATGCAGGCCGTGCCGGCGCAGCAGCCGTTGCACGCGCCGCAGGTCGAGGCCGCGCCGCCGCCCGCACCACCGGTGCCGCCGGTACCACCCGTGCCGCCGGTGCCACCCGTGCCGCCGGTGCCACCCGTGCCGCCGGTGCCACCCGTGCCGCCGGTGCCACCCGTGCCGCCGGTGCCGCCCGTGCCGCCGGAGCCACCCGCGCCGCCGCCGGCGCTGCCGGTGCCGCAGACGAAGTTGTTACAGATCTTGGAGCTCTTGGTGCAGTCGACACAGGCGTTGCCCTGGGTGCCGCAGCTGCTGTTGTTCGCGTTCGCCGGAGAGGCGATGCACTTGTTCGAGCTGTCACAGCAGCCCTTGGCGCAGTTCGAAGCGCCACAGGTCGCGGTCGAGTTACCGCAGGAGGGGACCACTGCGATGAGGAAACCCAACACCGTTCCAAGCGCGAGCGCTTTGTAGTTCAGATGACGCATGTCTTTTCTTCTCGTGGAAAGCGTCACCCCGGGCGGTGACGTCAGTTGTGAAACCAAAAGCCCCTTTGGAAGGCGGCGGACACTCTTCGATCGATGTGTGTGTGTCAAGACTACAAGTCGGCCCTGGCTGAAGTTTCCTCCAGCGCCAGCGACCGACCTCGCCAGTGGCGCAGACCTTAGGCGATCACCCCGGAAACGACAAAGCCGGCCGCCCGATTGGAGTTGGGGGGGCCGGCTCTTACTCAAAACAAGCGCTCGGTGGCTTCAGAACGGAATGTCGTCGCCGCCCGCGCCTGGAGGAGGCGCGTCATCCGCCGGCGGCGTCGGCCCGATGTTCTCGCGGCCCCCGCCAGAAGCGCCCGCCGGGGCCCCACCGCCAGCGCCGGCCGAGTCGGGCCGGCCGCCGATGAACTGCACGTTGTTGGCGACGATCTCCGTCGAGTAGTTCTTCTTTCCTTCCTTGTCCGTCCACTCGCGGGTCTGCAGACGCCCCTCGATGAACGCCTGGCGGCCCTTCTTCAGGTACTCGCCGCAGAGCTCCGCGAGCTTTCCCCAGACCACGATGCGGTGCCACTCGGTCTTCTCCTGCTGCTGACCGTTCTTGTCCTTCCAGCTCTCGTTGGTCGCGATCGAGAAGTTCGCCACCGACGTGCCGCCCGTCGTGAAACGGACCTCGGGGTCACGTCCGAGATTGCCCATCAACAACACCTTGTTCAGTCCACCAGCCATGCGTTCACCTTT
>JAYVRT010000205.1:0-7464 GCA_043776025.1 Archangiaceae bacterium
CCTGGGTCAGCTCCCACTGCTCACCGCCCAGGCTCTTCAAGGCCGCGGCGTCGATCCGCTCAGTGAGCTGGAAGTCGGGGCCGAGCGAATAGAGCGTGACGTCACGCTCGGCGCCGTCGACCTCGCCGCCCCGCAGCTGCACCAGCGTGTCGCCGACCCGGTACCACTGGCGCGGGGTGTAGAAGAACCGCATGTCGCCGAAGGTGGCGAACTTCTGCAGGTGGAGCATGTCCACCCGCTGGCCCGCCGGCGCCGCCACCCACTCTTCCCAGGCGGTGAGGCCCAGCGCGATCGCCGCCGCGCAGACCAGCACCGGCGCGAACACCCGCCCCGCCGAGCCGCCCACCGACTGGATCGCCACCCACTCCCCGCGCTTGCGCAGCGTCGAGGCCGCCGCGCCGCCGGCCAGCAGCATCGCCGCCGGCCCCAGCTGCTGCACCGCGACGAGCACCTTGTTCCAGTAAAGCAGCGCGACGTCCGCCGCCGGGCGGTCGAGGAACGCCTTGAGCCGGTCACCGAAGTCGGCGACGACGTAGACCACCAGCAGCGCTCCGAGCATCGCGAGGAACCAGCCGAGGTAGAGCCGCACGCAGTAGCGGACGAGGATCACGCCGCCCTCCGGGTCAGCACCGCGAGCCCGGCGAGCCCGGCGGCGACGAAGAGCAGGTTGGGCAGCTGCCCCGCCAGCAGCGCCGGCACCACGCCGCGCTCTCCCATCGAGACGCAGCTGCGGGCGACCAGGTAGTAGCCGACGTAGGCGGCGAGCGTGAGGAGGAAGCTCCGCGCCCGCCCGCCCCGCCGCCCCAGGGCCAGGGGCACCCCGACGCAGGCGAAGGCCAACGGCATCGCCACCTGGCCCAGCCGCCAGTGGAAGGCGACGTCGAAGGGGCGCGACGACTCGCCGTGCGCCTCGGCCTCATGGCCCGCCTCGAGCAGCTCGGTGGGCGACTGCTCGTCCCGCGGCGAGCGGAAGCGGTTCTTGAGGAAGATGTTGTTGCCGACCTGCAGCCCCAGTGCGGCGCGATCGAAGGTCGCGACCGCGCACTCGTCGCTGGCGGCGCTCGCCCGATGGACCTCTCCGTGCCGCAGCGCCAGCTCGAGCGTCTCGTCCTCGGCGCCGCCCGGCTTCACCTCGCCCGCCTGGGCCAGCACCAGCAGCGGCGCCGCAGGATCCCGCCCGTCGAAGACCACCACCTTGCTCCAGCGGCGTCCTTCGACCTGCTCGGCGTAGAGCGTGAAGTCGGCCACTTCTTCATGGAACACCCCGGGGCGAACGTCCCCGGCGAGGTTGCGCTTGATCAGCTCGGTGGCGGCGAGGCGCACCGCCTTCAGGCCCCACGGCTGGGCGGTGAACGCCAGCACGCCCATCACCGCCGACAGCGCCGCCGCCAACAGCAGCGGCCCGGCGAGCAGCACCCGGGGCGCGACGCCGAGCGCGGCGATCGCCCGCAGCTCTCCGTCCTCGGCGAGCCGCCCGAGGCCGAGCAGTACGGCGAGGAGAAAGGCGATCGGCGCCGCCTGAATGAAGAACTGGGGCGAGAGCCAGGCGATGAACCGGGCGAAGTCGAGCGCGGTGATCGTGCTCCCCAGCAGCACCTCGGTGCCCCGCAGGAACGACATCACGAAGAGCATCACCCACAGCAGGCCCAGCCAGGCGAGCAGCGGCGAGAGCACCTCGCGCAGGCAATACCGCGCGAGGAGGGTGATCTTCACTTCGCCTGGGCGCCGATGTCGCGGCGGTACTGCTTCCCGGCGAAGTGGATCCGTTCCGCCTCGGCGTAGGCGGCGGCGCGCGCGGCTTCGAAGGACGGGCCCTGGGCGCACACCGTCAGCACCCGCCCCCCGGCGGTGGAGCTGACTCCCCCGGTGCGTTGGACCCCGCCGAGGAACCGCTCGACGCCCGCCGGCGCCGGCTGGTCCAGCCCTTCGATCTGGTCTCCGGCCCGTGGCGCGTCGGGGTAGCCGTGCTCAGCGAGCACCACCGCCACCGAGATCCCGGCCTTCACCTTCAGCTTGCTTTGCGTCAATCGCCCGGCGGCGCAAGCGGCGAGCAGCGGCAGCAGATCCTCGTCGAGCTGCATCATCAGCGGCTGGGTCTCGGGGTCGCCGAAGCGGCAGTTGAACTCGAGGACCTTCGGGCCCGCGGCGGTGAGCATCAGCCCGGCGAACAGTGCCCCTCGAAAGGGCGTGCCCCGCCGCGCCAGCTCGGCCAGCGTCGGAGCGATCGCCAGGCGGCCGACCTCTTCGAGCTGTTGAGGCGTCAACAGGCTCGCCGGGGCCCAGGCGCCCATGCCCCCGGTGTTGGGCCCCTGGTCGCCGTCGAGCAGCCGTTTGTGATCCTGGGCCGGGGGCAGCAGCAGGTAGCGCTCGCCGTCGCACAGCGCGATCACCGACAGCTCGGGCCCACTGATCCGTTCCTCCAGCAGCAAGGTAGCTCCGGCGGCAAGCTTGCCCAGCGAGCGCACCGCCGCCGCTGCCTGCTCGCCGGTGTCGGCGACCACCACGCCCTTGCCGAAGGCGAGCCCGTCGGCCTTCACCACCGCCGGGCCGCCGCTGCGTGCCCGGGCCTCGGCCGCCGCCAGATCGGTGAAGACCTCGCAGGCGGGCGTGGGCACCCCCGCCGCGTTCATCACCTCTTTGGCCCAGGCCTTGGATCCCTCGATGCGCGCCGCGGCGGCGTCGGGGCCGAAGACGGCGACCCCCACCTTGCGCAGCGCATCGGCGACGCCCGCCACCAGCGGCCCCTCGGGCCCGACGACCACCAGGTCGACGCCCAGCCGCAGCGCCAGCTCGCAGACCTGCTCCGCGCTCGAAGGATCGAGCGGGTGGCACTTCCACCTTTCCTTCAGGCCGGCGTTGCCCGGGGCGCACCACAGCTTCCACAGCTCGCGGCTCTGCGCGATTCGCCAGGCCAGCGCGTGCTCGCGGGCCCCCGAGCCGAGCAGCAGCACCTTCACCGGGCTTGAGCCTCGAGGCGCGGGCGGCGGCGAAGGACGATCATGGCAGGGCGTAGAGCGCCTTCTTCGCTTCGAGGCACAGCGGGTCGATCAGCAACACCGCGCTCAAGATCTTGCGGGCTTCGTCGGGCTTCTTCTGCTTCGTCTCGATCTCCGCCAGCTTCACCCGGGCCGAGACGAAGGTGGGCTCGGTGGCGAAGGCGGTGGCGAACTCGGGCTTGGCCTGCTCGAACTGGTTGCTGGTCAGCAGCGCCATTCCCAGCGCGTAGTGGGTCAGCGCCAGCTGTCGATCCGAGGCGACGGCGCGCGTGGCGAGCTTGAGCGCGTTGGGGATCTCTTTGCGGCGCAGCGCGAGCAGGGCGCGGAAGGCGAGCCCGTTGCCGTTGGCGGTGTCGAAGGAAGTCACCTTGGCGAAGAACTTCTCCGCCGCGAGGTAGTCGTTGGCGTGCCAGGCGACGAGCCCCTCGGCGATCGGTGGGTTCGGATCTTCGGCTTCCTTCGACAGCGGCTCGAACGCTCCGCGAGCGGCCTTGAGCAGGTCCGCCGAGCGCACGTAGAAGCGGGCCATCGCCGGCATCGGGCCGCCGGTGCGCGGGTCGACCTTCAGCGCCCGCTTGAGAACGAACTCCCAGGCCTTGCCCTCATTCTTCGCCTTCGCCGCGGCGGCGCCGGCGAGCAGGAGCGCGTCGGTGCGGCGGGGATCCTTGTCGGCGGCGGCGGCGAACAGCTTCATCGCCCCGTTCGCGTTACCCTCCTTGAGCACCAGCAGCCCCTCGAGGGTGCCCTCGAGAGCGTCGTCCGAGAGCTTGCCCTTGATGAAGGGCCACTGCGCCCGGGCGTCGGGGGCGCTGCCCTGCTCGAGGGCGATTAGGAAGCGCTGAAGGTTGACGTGGGGGTCCATCGCCTTGAGCGCCATCGCCTTCTCCGCCGAGGCGATCGCCCCCGCGAGATCGCCCGACAGCCTCAAGGTGGCCGCGCGGTGACCGAGCGCCTCGACCAGGTCCTTGCTCTCGAGCTTGTCCTCGTCGGCGGCGATCGCGTCGAACTGGGCCGCGGCGCTCTCGAGGTTTCCTTCATGCTGGTAGGCGAGCACCGCCAGCGCGAGGCGGGCGCGGAAGTTGCGCGGGTCGGCGGCGTGGACGCGCTCGTAGACCTTCTTCGCCTTGCCCACCTCGCCGACCTCGATCCAGGTGCGGGCGAGCGCGTCGGCGCCTTCCCACTGGTCGGGATCGAGCTCGAGGCGCTTCTCGATGTCGGTCACCGCCTCGCGGTAGCGCCCGAGCGAGAGCAGCAGCTGAGACTGCGAGAGGTACGCGCGCTTGAGCTTCGGATCGAGCTTGAGCGCTTCCTTGAAGCTCTCCGCGGCGTACTGCGGGTTCTTGGAGATCATCGACTGGCCAAGCGCGAGCAGGGCCAACGCCTTGTCGCCATCGCTGGGGCTGTTCTTCCCCATCTCCGCCATCACTTTGATGTCGTTCATGTTGCCGCTGCGCACCAGCAGCAGGTGGGCGTGGGCGGTGTAGAGCCGGCCGGCGCCCGAGCGGTGCTCGGCGGCGACGAGCATCTCTTCGGCGGTGCGCGCCATCTCGTCGTCGATGCTCGTACCCCGGCCGAAGGACATCGCCAGCACCCAGCCGGCGATCGCGCGATCGTTGCCCTTGTCCAGCACCAGCGCTTTCTCGAACTGCTCCTCGGCCTCGAGGTACCCCGCGGTGGTGTCCTTGACGAACTGCTCCTCACCGGCGGCGAGGTGGTCGGCGGAGGAGCCGCTGAGGTCGTCGACGAAGCGCAGCTTCCAGGCCTCGATCGCCTTCTCGATCGGTCGATCGCCCCCGGTGGTCTGCTTCGCCAGCGGCGGTGCCTTGTGGACCCAGGGCTTCTTCACCGCGAGCACCGTCCCCACGCCCGCCAGGACCACCACCGCGACCACGGCGATCGCGATCTTCGCGCCGACGCCCCCGCCGGGGCCCGGGCCGTCGTCGTCGTTCTGGACGCGCACCGCCGTCTTGACCGCTGTCGGGCTGCTCACCCGGCGCGAGGCGCCCGTGGTCGGTGGCGACAGCGCGGGCGCCAGCGGGGCCGAGGGGCCAGGCGGCTCGACCGGGGCCGCGGAGACGACGGGCCGGGAGGCGCGAGGAGGGGGTGGGGGCGGCGGTGGGATCTGCGAGCCGGTGTCGGCCTGGGCGCGGCAGTCGTCGCAGACGCCGATCGCCTGGTCGAACGGGTCGGTGAGCGCCTTGCCGCAGCTGCGGCACTTGACTCCGGTGGCCGGGGGCAACGGCTCGCTCTTCGGGGGCGCAGGCGGCGCGCCTCGCACCGGCAGGGGATCGGAGGCAGGCTCCGGTGGCCCTAAGGAGAAGTCGCCGCTGAAGTCGAGCGCGCCATTGGCCGCTGGCGTCAGCTCGTCGCCCGGCGGAGGGGGCGCGCCCAGATCGAGCTCCCCGAAATCGAGCTCGGTGCCGATGCTGGACGGCGCCGGGACGGCGGCCGCCGGGGGCGGCGCCGAAGGGCGCGGCGGGGCTGCCGGAGGGGGCGGTGGAGGCCCATCGAGATCGAACAGGAACGCCGACGCTTCGGGCGCGGCGGCGGGGGCCTCGGGAGCCGCAGCCGCCGCGGATGGACCGGGCGCCTCCGGTGGCTGCGGATCATCCTTCTTCACCAGCTGCAGGTGCCGGCAGCGCGGGCACTGGGCCCGCACACCTTTCGCGGTGATGAACTTGTCGTCGATCGCGTAGGCGGCCGAACACTTCTGGCAGACGATGCGCATGTCAGTGGCGGAAGTGCCTCACCGAGGTGAAGACCATCGCCAGGTCGTGCTCGTCAGCGGCGGCGATCAGCTCCACGTCACGCACCGAACCTCCGGGTTGAACCACACAGCGTGCCCCTGCCTGTGCGGCGGCGTCGAGCCCGTCGCGGAAGGGGAAGAATGCATCGGAAGCCACCGCGCTGCCTTTCAACCGCTCACCTCCCCGGGTGGCGGCGATCTTCACTGAATCCACGCGACTTGTCTGCCCTCCTCCAGCGGCGAGCAGCTCGGTGGCGTTGGAGAAGACGATCGCATTGCTCTTGACGTGCTTGCAGACGCGCCAGGCGAAGCGCAGCGCCTCGAGCTCGGCCGGGGTGGGCGTGCGTCGGGTCACCACCTTCCACTCGGCCGCGGGCTCGACGGCGTCGCGATCCATCACCAGCAGGCCGCCGGAGATGCTGCGGGCGTCCATCTGGGGCCGGGCCTTCGCCGCCGGTGAGGCCAACGCCGGCCCGGCCTCGAGCAGGCGCAGGTTCTTCTTCGTCGCCAGCACCTCACGGGCCGCCGGCGAGTAGGACGGAGCGATCACCGCCTCGAGGAAGGTCTCCGCCAGCGCCTTGCCGGTGGCGGCGTCGACCTCGCGGTTGAGGGCGACGATCCCTCCGAAGGCCGAGACCTCGTCGGCGGCTCGGGCAGTGCGGTAGGCCTTCTCGAGCACCGGATCCACCGCCACCCCGCAGGGGGTGTTGTGCTTGATGATCACCGCGCAGGGGGACGTGGGGAACTCGAGCAGCAGGCCGAGCGCGGCGTCGAGATCGAGCAGGTTGTTGTACGAGAGCTCCTTGCCCTGCAGCACCGCGCTGAACGCCACCGTCGGCTCGGCCGGTTTGATCCGCTCACGGTAGAAGGCGCCACGCTGGTGGGGGTTCTCGCCGTAGCGCAGCGCCTGGACCTTCTGCACCGACACCGACAGCTCGTCGGGAAACGGCTCACCCGCCCTTTCCCAGAGCCACCGGGAGATCGCGGCGTCGTAGGCGGCGGTATGGGCGAAGGCCTTGCGCATCAGCGCGCGGCGGGTGGGCTCGGTGACGGCTGGGTGGTGCTCCAGCTCGCCCAACAGCGCCGGGTAGTCGCCCGGGTCGACGACGACCGCGACGTGGGCGAAGTTCTTCGCCGCAGCCCGCACCATCGCCGGGCCTCCGATGTCGATCTGCTCGATCACTTCAGGCTCCGACTTTCCCTGCTCCACGGTCTGGACGAACGGATAGAGGTTCACCACCACCAGGCTGATCGGCTCGATCCCGTTGGCGGTCATCTCGGCGCGGTCGGACTCGAGGGAGGGGCGTCCCAGAATCCCACCGTGGATCTTCGGGTGCAGCGTCTTCACCCGGCCGCCGAGAATCTCCGGGCTGCCGGTGTGCTCGGACACCTGGGTCGCCGGCACCTGGGCGGCCTTGAGCGCGTCGAGCGTTCCTCCAGTGGACAGCAGCTTGAATCCCAGGCGAACCAGGCCCTGCGCGAAAGGCACCAGTCCGCGCTTGTCGGAGACGCTGAGGAGCGCGAGCACGCGTGCGGTGTTACCAACCACCCCCAGGAGGGTCAACGACTCTCCCGGCGGCGTTCCGGTGCTCCGACCGGGACACGGTGAGCGCCGCGACCGTGGATCATCTCGCTGCGACGCGCAGCCTCGGCCGCATTAGCTGCGCGACTTGAGCGGCTTACCGTCAGGCCCGCGGGGCGGCTCGGCCTCGGTGGCCTCGC
>JAYVRT010000206.1:0-2288 GCA_043776025.1 Archangiaceae bacterium
ATTTTGCACCGCCGGCGGCCACCATGGGGCAGCCCCCTTCAGCCAGCGGCCGAAACGCGGTTTCGGCCGAGATGGTCGATACCAGCGAATACAGGTCCCACCGCGAGGTCGACTGCGCCGGCGTCTTCACGCGGAACACGTACATCGCGTGGACCGCCCGGCCATCCGGCCGCACCGTAACGGTGCCGAACAGCGGGTCCTCGATCGGCGCCCGGCGCATCGCCTCGACCACCGTCGACGGCGGCACGGGCAGCAGCTCGAGCCACAGCTCTCCGACGCGCCACGCGTTCTTGCCCGGCGGGTTCCTGATGTTGTCGAAGCTGAGGGTGTTCTTCTCTCCCCGCTTGAGCACCCGCTGGGGGACGAGGGTCTCGATCTCGCGATCCGGCACGTTGATGTCGGCGGGGACAAAGCCGACCTCGACGCCGTTGACGGTGATCGCCACCTCGTCGCGGCCGATCTCCCGCGCCTGGTAGTGGATCAGGATCGCCGCCTCGGTGGGGGTGACGAAGTCGAAGCTGAACTCCTTCGAGTCAGAGTGCGGGTACTCGACCCCGTCGCCGAGGCCGAAGAAGTAGCGCACCCGCTCGTGCGAGACGAGCAGGCGATCGGGCTCGGAAGGCAGCGGCGGCCCGGGATCGGGGCGGAAGAACTGCACCAGGCCGATCACCACCACCGAGCAGATCAGCCCAAGGACCGCGGCGACGACCGCCTTGGTCTTCAGCGGCAGCTCGCCCCACCAGGCCCCTGCCTGGGTGCCCAGCGACTCGCCGAGCAGGCGGCGACGGCGAGACCTTTCCGCGGCGGTCTCCTTCACCAGCGGGTGGGTCAGCCGGGGCGACGGCTCACGGGCGGCGAGCGCGGGCCCCTGCCCGGTCGAGTCTTCGTGCAGCGGCGCGGCGTCGGCGCGGGTGGCGTCGGCCCCGGTGGCGTCGGCGGCGGCGAGCCGCTGCAGGCTCTGCAGATCGCTGCGCGACAGGTCGAGCGGGGCGAGCGAGTCTTCTTCCTTCGGCACTTCCTTCGGCACCGCGCGGACTTCGTCGCGCAGCAGCTTGTTGAACGAAGGCTGCGGCACGTCGAGCGCGAGCGACGAGGGGCCTTTGATCTGAGTCGGGCCTTCGATCAGCCGGGCGCGATCCGGCTCGGGCAGCGCGGTGGTGGTCTTCTGCTCCGAGAGGTCGAAGCCCTTCGGCCGCATCGGCGTCGGGGCCAGCGGAGAGTGCGGCGGGGGCTCGGGCTCCTTCGGCGCGTCGTGCACCGTGGCGTCCACCTTCAGCGGGGAGCCCACCGGCACGGTGCTGTCATCGAAGATCAGCGGGCGCCCGACCGGGGCGGTGACCTCGGCGTCGTCGTAGAGCTTCGGACGATCGCCTTTGCGCTCCCAGGGCAGCGGCTCTCCTTCCCCCGAGGCGGTGACGATCTCGTGATCGGCCACGGGGGGAGGCAGCGCTTCCTTCTGGGGCAGCGCCGGCTGTTCCCCGGTGATCGCCCTGTTGGCGACCGGCACTCTGGGCACTGCCTTGGCGCGGCCGTCGTCGAGCTCGACGAAGCGCAGCAGCGCGGTGCCCAGCGCGAGCGCGTCGCCGGTCTTCAGCTCGCGCGGGGTCGAAAGCTTCTCGCCGTTGACGAAGGTGCCGCCGGCGCTCCCGAGATCCTCGGCGAAGTACTTGCCGAGCTTCTCGACGATGCGGGCGTGCTGGCGCGACACACCGGCGTCCGAGAGGACGACGTCGTTGTCGGCATCCTTGCCGAGGAGGACCACCGGCTGGACGACGACGAACTGTTGTCCTTCGCCGTTCCCCCGCGCAATGAGCAGCTGAAACGCCATCGGGGCTGGCGCAGCGACGAGCTGCCACTACCCTCCGATGCTGCCGAACATGAACGCGAAGACGATCGGCCCGAAGAGCACCATGAACACCGTCGGGAAGATGCAGGCGATCAGGGGGAAGAGCATCTTCACCGGGGCTTCGCCGGCGAGCTTCTCGGCGCGCTGGGTGCGGTCGATGCGCAGCTGGGTCGACTGGATCCGCAAGATCTTACCGAGGCTGGTGCCCATCTTGTCCGCCTGGATCAGCGCGGTGACGAACTGGGTCAGCGACGAGAGGTCGACCCGGGCGATCATGTCCTTGAGCGCCTCTTCACGGGTCTTGCCCATCTTCAGCTGCTTGAGCACCATCTGCAGCTCTTCGCGCAGCGGGCCGCCCTTGCCGCGCTCAACCACTTTGTCGAGCGCCCCGGTGAAGTCAAGGCCGGCCTCGACCGACAGGGTGAGCAGATCGAGGTTGAAG
>JAYVRT010000207.1:0-7440 GCA_043776025.1 Archangiaceae bacterium
CGGCGTCGCTCGACGTCAACTTGATCGCCACCGGCCGTCCGAATGTCGAGGTCACGGTGGCAACGGACCTGCCCTTCAGCGCGGTGGTAAGCGTCACCGTCCCCGGCGGCTCGTCGGTGGGGTTCCCGGTGGAGTTTCACGCCGGCAACGGGCCAGTGACGGGGGAGGTGCGCTTGACGGCCAACGGCGGCACGTCGCGGGTGAAGCTCAAGGGCGTCGGCGTTCGGCCGAAGGTCTGCACCCCCAGCGCCGCCTGTCGGGAATCGGTCTATTCGCTCGAGAAGGACGCCTGCGTCGAGACCGCCTCGGCGGACGGCGCCGGCTGCCAGCCGGACAGCGTGTGCCTCGAGAAAGGAGAGTGCCGCTCGGGCCTGTGCCAGGGGACCGCCCGCGGCTGCGACGACAAGGACGCGTGCACCCTCGACTCCTGCGCGATGGATGTCGGGTGCATTCACGTGCAGCGCGCGTGTCCTCCGCCCACGGCGCCGTGCCGAATCGCGACCTGCGACGCGGTCAGTGGCTGTGGAACGTCGGTCGCGTCCGACGGGACACCCTGCGGTTCGATCGACTGCGTCAACGCGCACCTGTGCGCCGCTGGATTCTGCGTCGCCGCCGCCACCCCGGAAGGCTTTCTCTGCGCTCCGGCGACGCCGTGCCAGGCAGAGAGCCACTGCATGGCGCAGAAGTGCGTCGCCCCCGACCCGGTGGTGATGACGCCGAAGACGGTGGTGCGGCTGCCAGGCACGCCGGTCGAACACCGGCCGGCGATCCTCGCCCACGCGGGGAACATCTTCTTTCAGGAGTGTGCGCTGCCGCAGCCGCCGGACGCCGGGCTCGACGCGGGAACGGATGCGGGCATTGACGGAGGAGACGACGCCGGAAGCTTCGACGCCGGGGCCGACTTCGGCGTCGACGGCGGCTTCTGCGCGCTCGTCTCGTACACCGGCACCGGTTTCGAGCGCTGGACGGTACGGTACGCCGACTCAGCGCCGCGGACGTTGATCCACGCGGGGCCTCGGGGCGTGGTGTTGCTGCAACCCGGAGCGCTGGAGATTCGCGCGGTCGCGCAGGGTGGACCTTCGCTGTTCTTTGTCGACGGCGAGGTGGCACCGCGCGGAATCGCGCAGGCGGCGAACCTCGAGCTGTGGGCGGTCGTCACCTCCGACGCGGGGACGCGGCTCGTTCGTTGGGTCGACGGCGGCGTGCTGCCCGAGGTGGCGATCGACGGCGGCGCTTCGCTCCTCGCGGTCGACGAGACCGGCGCGGCGTGGGTCTACAGCCCCGACGGCGGCGCGCTCGGCATGCTCCAGCTGACCGACGCGGGCTGGACCACATCCTGGCATAGCGCGGGTGCGGGGATCCCTTCGCTGATCGTCACCGGTGGCGCGGTGTTCGCCGGCGGCGCCACGCTCTTCAACTCGCTCGACGGGGGCAGCACCTCGTACGTCTGGCTCTCCGACGCCGGCTTCGCGGTGCCACTCAACGAGCGCCACGTGGTGGCGACCGAAGGCGCGGGCGTCGCCTTCTACCGGGAGTGCGTCTTCCCCCTGATGAGCTGTTCGGAGCCGGCGAAAGCGACCTGGATGCAGGTGTTCTCGCTGGTCGACGGCACCTTCCTCTGGCGGGCGAAGGTCCTCCAGGAAGGGGCGGAGGCGCGCGGACGGATCGAGGAGGTGGCGCTCACCGGTGGCCTGCCGGGGGCGGCGGCGATCGTCGTGCAGCTGAGCCTCGACGGTGGAGTTCAGGCGGCGCTGCAGGGCTACGCCAACGGCAAGCGGTTGCTCAACTGCCCTTTCGCCGACGGGACCACGCTTGGAGGCGCAGTCTTCTCGGGCAGCAACCTTCACCTGCTCGTCACACGCGACGCGGGGTGGCTGCTCGAGACCTACGACCTCGCCGCCCTTCCGCTGTCGAGCTCCGGCTGGCCGCAGGCCGACGGCGTCTCAGGGGCTCGCCGGGCCCGCTGAGCTCTTCGACTCTGCCTTCACCTGGTCGAGCCACTTCTCGGCGTGACCGCTCTGCCAGGCCCAGACGCAGAACCCGAGCACCGCGGCGAGGAAGAGGTAGAGGCCCCACGGGGTCTTCTTGCCTGCGTAGGGATCGGTGTGGGAACGCTCGCTGCCCTTGGGCAGCTCGGCGAGGTGGGTGAGCGAGCCCCCGAAAGGGATGTTGATGTTCGCGCGGGCGTTGATCGCCCACCCGCTGGCGTCGAGCAGTGGCCCGAGGCTGCGCTTGCGCAGCTTCATCGCCGCCAGCAGCATCGACGGGCCGGAGATCACCAGCATCGCCCCGGCGAGCGCGATTGGCATCTGCCAGACCTTCAGGCCGAGGAATCCGGTGAGGACGGCGGCAAGCGCCGAGCCGATCAACCCCACCGCGAGGCCGATCGCGGCGAAGACGCCCGCGAACTTGCCGATGTCGAAGGCCGTCGGCTCGGGCTTCTTCACTCCCTCGACGACGCCGACGGTGCGCGCGTCGTGGCCTTCTTTGTCCTTCGCGGCGGCGAACCCGTTGATCTGATCTTCGACGAACTTCGCCATCCGCTTGTAGGGGGACCAGAACGCCTGCCGCACGGAGATTGGCTGGTCCACCACCCTGGTGATCGTCGCGTCCCAGTCCAGCCCTTTGCGGTCGTAGAAGACGCCGTTGCGGCCGGCCATCAGGTAGTCCGAGTCGCCGCCGGTGAACGCGGCGACGATCTCCGCCTTCTCGGTGCTGCCCTTGCGCGTCAGCGAGCAGTAGGCGAGGTACGCCATCGAGAGCGTCGCCAGCGCCGCGTGCTTGCCGGGGTCCTCGACCCGCAGGCACAGGTCGCAGCTGCGGCCGTCGAGGTAGAGCGTGCCGGCCTGGAAGCTGGCCTTCGCGCGATGGGTGTAGAAGTCGCGGAAGGCGACGTAGTTGTTGAGGAAGCGCGCCAGGTCTCGGTGGAAGTGCACCAGCTTGTCGACCGAGGTGATCGCCTTCAGCTGCGGCTCGAGCGCCTTGTCTTTCGCCATCAGCGCGTCGATCTTCCCCTTCGTCGCCGCCGAGGTCAGCTCGGTCAACCGGGGCACGCCGAGCTTGTCGGTGGTGCCCTTGGGCTTGGTGCTGTGCCATGCCTCTTGCGAGGCGAGCTTGCCGACGAGCGTGGTCCAGTCGGTGGCGGTGAGCGTGTCGTTCTCCCCGAAGATGGGCTTCACCGTCTCGGTGCGCAGCTTCGTGACCGCCGCCGCCCACGCCGGGTTCAGCCCGTCTTTGAGGGGCAGCGCCCGGCCGGCCTCGATCTTCGCGATCGGCAGACCGATGAGCTTCGCGGAACTTGCCGAGAGCTCGACGCTCGAGAGCGATACGTACTCCGCCTCGGAGGGGTTCAGCGGGGCCGCGGCCTTTGGATCCATCGCCGCCAGCGCACAGCGGGCGAAGAAGTCGTCGACCTTCGCCTTCACCGCCTGGTAGGCCTCGAAGGACGCAGAGGTGGTGGTGCCGTCTGACTTCTTCGACCACTCGAGGAACGCCGCCGACTCGGCGAAGAATTGGTCGAGCCGGGGTTGATCCACTCCATCCATTCCGCTGAGGTCCTTCACCGAGCCGACGCAGCCGAGGATCTCCTCGAGCGCCTTCTTCGTCTCCGCGTCGGCCTCCGCCGCGGCGGGAGGAATCACCCCGTCGCCGTTGAAAACCGTCTTCGAGAAGCTCTTCACCGTGTCGCCGACGTCGGCGGGCGAGATGCTCCTGGCGTCGGCCTTTCCCAGGTTCTGCAGCAGCAGGGTGGCGGAGGCGAGCAGCTGGGCGCCCTCCGGGACGGCGGTGTTGATCTCGGACAGCGGAAGCTCCGGCGCGGCCTTGGTCAGCGCGTCGGGGTTTTTCAGCATCGAGGTGGTCCACTTCGCGGCGGCGACCACCTCCGGCACGCGGATCCGACCGTCTTTGTCGGCGTCGAGCAACTCGAGCGTGTGGGCGTCGAACTCGAGCCCCCTGGTCGGGCAGCTGAGGGCTACCCACAGCTTCGGGTCGAGCTCGCCGAGGCTCTCGATGTCGGCGCCGGTGTCGAGCCGCACCTGATCGAAGCCGCCTGCCCGGAAGAACTTCCATGTGTGTGACATGGGGCGCTGATAGCGGTTCGGCTTCGGGCCGCAAGCGCAAAGTTGACGCCCGCTGGGAACGCCGATTGCAGACCTTTCAGTGCGGGGCCGAGCGGCTCCATTCGCGTCAATGCGTTGACGCCGCACGTGGAGAACGACCCTGGAACACTACGAACTGATCGTGATTGGAGCGGGCCCCGCGGGTCAGAAGGCCGCGCTGCAGGCGGCGAAGCTGAAGCGGCGAGTCGCGGTGGTCGAGCGCGAATCCGTCGTCGGCGGCGCCTGCGTCAGCACCGGCACCCTTCCGAGCAAGACCCTACGGGAGACGGTGCACAGCCTCTCGATGCTCCGCCAGCGGCAGATGATCAACGGCAAGCACGCGCCGATGAGCCAGCTGCTCGAGCGCAAAGAGCACGTGGTCAAGCACGAGATCGACATCATCCAGGGCCAGCTGGATCGAAACGGGGTCGAGGTCATCCGCGGCGACGCGGGGTTCGTCGATGCGCACACCTTGAAGGTCACCAGCCGCGGTGGGATGAGCTGTGACTACCGGGCGGACTTCGTGGTGATCGCCACCGGGTCGCGGCCCGCGCCTCCGACGGGGATCAACCTGGGAGATCCCCGCATCCTCGACAGCGACTCGGTGCTGGATCTCGAAAATGTCCCGCGGACCCTGACGGTGCTCGGCGGAGGCGTCATCGGCTGCGAGTACGCCTGCATCTTCGCCGCGATGGGCACCAAGGTGACGCTGATCGATCGGCGCACCCGCCTGCTGCGCTTCATGGACGCGGAGATCAGCGACGCGCTCGCCTACCAGATGCGCGCCCACGACATCACGCTGCGCATGGACGAGGAGCTCGAGGCGGTGGTGCTCGACAACGGCACGGGCCGGGTGGAGACGCGGCTGAAGAGCGGCAAGGTGATCCTCAGCGAACGGCTGCTGTGTGCGATGGGCCGGGTCTCGAACGTCGAGGGGATGAAGCTCGCCGAGCTGGGCATCACGCCTTCAGCGACCGGGCTGCTGAAGGTCAACGCCCACTACCAGACCGAGGCGCACTCCCACATCTACGCGGTGGGCGACGTGATCGGCTTTCCCTCACTCGCCTCGACCTCGATGGAGCAGGGCCGGCTCGCAGCATGCCATGCGCTGGGTGAGGCGAGCGCCACGTTTCCGAGGTCGTTTCCCTATGGCGTCTACACCATTCCCGAGATCTCCTTCGCCGGCGCGACCGAGGAGGAGCTCACCACGCAGAAGGTGCCCTACGAGGTGGGGCGGGCCGAGTACAGCGAGACGGCGCGCGGCCAGATCCTCGGGGACCACACCGGGATCCTCAAGCTGTGCTTCCACCGCGAGAGCCTGCAGTTGCTCGGGGTCCACATCATCGGAGAGAGCGCCACCGAGCTGATTCACATCGGCCAGGCGGTGATCGCACACCAGGGGCTGGTGAGCTATTTCCGCGACAACGTCTTCAACTATCCGACGCTCGCCGAGTGCTACAAGATCGCGGCGCTCAACGGGCTCAATCGCCTCTGAGCCTCAGGGCTCGCGCTCGAGCACGGCCTTGGCGCGCTGCCCGTTTCGGCGGGTGACGAAGTGGAGCAGCTTCGTCTCCTTGAAGCCGTCCTTCGAGAAGGCCAGCTCGAAGGCGAGGCCGATCTTCAGCCGCAGGGGAATCGGAGTCTTGCCGAAGACGTGTTTGTCGATTCGCACCTGCGCGCCCGTCGGCTCGCTCTCGAAGAGCACGGAGACGGCGTCATCGGTGGCGATGGTCGCCGAAGGGGCAGGGGGCTTGATCGTCGGCGCGGCGGCTGCTTGGCCGGCGTCGGCCCCGCCGGGCAGCCCCCCCATCGGGGTGGGCGTCGCGACCTCCAGCGGCCCAGCTGGCGCAGCGCTCCCAGCGTCGAGTGACGCTTCGGCCGCGGCGTCGGGTGACGCCTCCACCGCGGCGTCCGCGGTCGCCGGTTGGCCGGCGTCGACTTCCTCGGCGACCCCGGCGTCGAACGGCGCGGGCGGCGGCGCGACCGCGACGAGCGACGGCGTTCGGGAGGACGGCTTCTCGGCGAGGAACTCGGGCGCGAGGCGAAGCGCCGCCCCGAGCGCCAGCAGCGCGGCGAAGGCGGCGAAGATCGGCCACCGCCGCTTGCGCGTCGCGCTCAGCGAGATCTGCTTGATCGGCGGCCGGGTGATGATCTCCACGTCCTCGTCCTGCAGCTCGATCACCGGCTCGGTCACGTGCTCGGGCACGGGCTTTGGTGGCTCTCCCGCGCGACTGAGCGGCTGCGCGCCGTCCTTCGCCGCGAGCGTCGCCAGCCACGCCTTGAGCTCGGTCTGCCCGGCCGCCTCGAGCACCGTGCGCTGCAGCTTCTCGATCGCAACCACCATCTCGTCGGCGTTCTGGAAGCGCTTGTCGACCTTCCGCTCGAGAGCTTTGTTGATCAGCTGAACGAGCTCCTTGGGCAGGTCGGGCCGCTTCTTCTCCGGCGAGACGAACTTGCCCTGCGACACGCGCGCCATCTCCTCCAGCGCGGTGGGCGCGGAGAACGGCAGTTCCGAGGTGACCAGTTGGTAGAGCATCGTGCCGATGGGGAACAGGTCGCTGCGGGCGTCGAGCTCGCGGCCGTCCGCCTGCTCGGGCGACATGAACGCCGGCTTCCCCTTCACGCTCCCCACCTGCGACGTCGTCACCCGGGTGCGGGCGCGCGCGATCCCGAAGTCGGCGAGCTTCACCTCGCCCTGCTCCGACAGCAGCACGTTCTGCGGCGAGACGTCGCGGTGGACGATGTTCAGCGGTTGCCCGTTCTCGCTGCGGCTGTGGGCGTAGGCCAGCGCCCGGCAGGTCTCGGCCATCACGTGGAGTGCGAGGTTGAGCGGCAGCGCGAGGCCCGCCGCCTTCGCCCGGGTGATGACCTGCGACAGTGTCCACCCATCGACCAGCTCGAAGGCGAGGAAGTACCGCTGGGCCGCGACGCCGAGGTCGAGCACCTGCACGATGTTGCCGTGGTGCAGGCCCATCATGATGTGCGCCTCGTCGAGCAGCCCCTTGCGGAATGCCTCGTCGGCCCAGAGGTTCGGCCGCACCCGCTTGAGCACCACCAGCCGCTTGAAGCCGGCCGAGCCTTCCATGTGGGCGAGGAAGACCTCGGCGGTACCGCCGTCGGCGATCTTCCGCAGCAGGCTGTAGCGGCCGTGGGCAGCCATCAGGAGACCGCTACTCGAGCGCCGCGGTGAGCACCTTGAAGGTGCCCCAGGCGAACGCCGCCGACAGCGGCAGCGTCAGCACCCAGGCGGTGAGAATGTTGCCCGCGACGCCCCAGCGCACCGCGGAGATCCGCTTGCTCGCGCCGACGCCCATGATGCAGGCGTTGATGCAGTGGGTGG
>JAYVRT010000208.1:0-2286 GCA_043776025.1 Archangiaceae bacterium
GCCAGCGAGAGCACCTCGCCCGCGAAGCCAGTGATCGTGAACCTTTGCGGCGCCAGCCGGGCCTCGACGCCAAGCCGCACGAGAAGGAACAAGCCACCGGACGAAGTGACGCGCCAGTCGAGGCCAGCGGCGGCGCCGGGGACGAGGGCATCGGAGCCGTGGGTGGTGGTGAAGCCGGTTGCGCTCGCCGACAAGCGGACCAACTGCGCGCCGAGCCAGACGTGAAACCCGTCGAGTCCCCGGGACCCCAGGCCGCGCCGGGCCCACAGCGTGGCCCACTGCAGCAGCACCGACGCGCTCGCTTTGCCGGAGGCCACGGTGACGGTCTTGCTGCGCAGCGTCTGCAGCCCCGCGTCGAGTGCGACACCCCAGGGCTCGAGGAAGCCCCATTCGACCCCGAGGGCGCCCCGCCCCACCGGTGTGCCATCGAGATCGACCGCGCCGCCGCCGGTGACCAGCACCGAGAGGCTGCGGTGGAACTGTGGGGGCAGGCGGCCCGTCGGCTGGGAGAAGAACTCGGGCGCCGGCGCGAGAACCGGAGGCGCCGCGAGCACTTCGACGGGAGGCTCGGGTAACGAGGGCGGAGTGTCGCCCCGCTTCACCGGGGCGGGCGATGGGTCCGGCGACGCCGAAGATGAGACGGGCGGCGGCGGCTCCGGCGTGCGGTCGCGCGTCAACGGGGCGGACCGCGCTGGCTCGACGGACCGCGCTGGCTCGACGGACCGCGCTGGCTCAGCGGACCGCGCTGGTTCGGCGCGACGCTCCACCTCGGCCGGAGCGGCGGCCACCATCGGCGGCCGACTCGGCCTCGCGGCGGGCGCCGGCTTCGACGGCTCTTCCACCGGCGCGTCGAGCTGGGTTCCGAGCCACGAGCGCACCAGCAGCGCGGCCGTCCGCGGCAGCGCTGCGCAATCGGACGCGTCGGGGTTCAACCTGCGCGCCCCGCGGGTGACGCCGGTGGGGTTGGTCAGCTGGAGCTCAATCGCCTCGCCGTCGCGGCGAACCGCCAGCGTCCAGGCCCCTACGTCGGAGAAGCGGACCTGCTGCTGTGCCAGGGCTTCGGCGAGGCGCTGGTTGAGCTCACAGCGCAGCCCCGGCTCGAGCACCAGGTGCAGCGGAGGCAACTCGGCCGCGGCGACGAGCGCGATCACCGGCCCCATCCAGACTGACATTCGCAAGCCTCTCGCGCCCGCGACGGCGCTGCCGGCGGCAGAGGATAGTCCAGCTCGGCTCCAGCGCTGCGGCCCAGGCGCGATCCGCGTTAGCCTTGCGCGCCGTGCGCGCCCGATCCTGTCCGCCCCACCCCGAGGCGATGGATGCGCTGTTCGTCGCTGCGAGCGACGGCGGCGCGGAGATCGAGATCGATCGCTGCCATGAGTGCGGCAGCCTGTGGTTCGACGCCGGCGAGCTCGAGGTCGCGGCGAACCTTCACGCGCGCGCGTCGAACGCCGAGTCGGAGCACCCCTGCCCCGTCTGCCGCCAGCGAATGCGCGCCGCATCCCTGCCGGGAGGACTGGGCGCCCACCGCTGCGACAGCTGCCAGGGCACCTGGCTCGACGGCGAGACGGTCGCGGAGCTCAAGAGCAGCAAGCTCCCCCGCGTCCCCGAGCGCCAGGCCAAGCGTTCCAGCGTCGGCTTTCTCTGCGCCAAGTGCCAGCAGCGCTTCCCCTTCGCCCAGGGCAACGGCACCAGCCTCGGCCTGGTGTGTCCCGGCTGCGTGGTGAACCCGCAGGTGACGAAGCTGGGCCCGGGGGCGACCGGGCTTCATCGCAGCGCGCTGCTCGTCGACGGGACCACCGGGTTCGACGTCGACGACGCATTCGACGCGCTCTTCGACCTCTTCCGGCGCTGAGCGTCAGCGCGCGAGCTTGAGCCGCACCGTCAGCTCGGCGGAGCCCCTGGTCTTCGGCCAGGCCGCGCTGCGCAACCGGGCCATGATGCACTGGGCGGCGGTGTCGTCCTTCACCGGGCTCGCCTCGCTGACCTTCAGCTGGCCGGGGACGCCGCCCTCGAGGGTGATGACGAGCTCGAGCTCTCCCTTGAGGTCCGGCGCGTCCTTGAGCGCGAGGTCGTAGCAGCCCTTGAGCGGCTCGAGCTGGCCGTTGATTACCTTGGTGATCGCCGCTTTCTGTTCACTCGCGGTCACCTTCACCAGGGTCACCTTCAGCTTCTCGACGCCAGAAGGAGAAGCCACCAGCAGCAGGGCGAGGGCAGAGGAGAGCGGCACGGGGGTGGCTTACTTGTGGCTATGGTCATCCGCAACCGGAGGCCGCGATGAACCGTCAA
>JAYVRT010000209.1:0-7423 GCA_043776025.1 Archangiaceae bacterium
CGGCATTTCGCCCTCCTGATGAGGGCCTCAGATCACACCGCAAGCGTTTTGTGGATCCCCCTGAAATCAGGCCGCGATCTCAATTTGGTTTCGCACTCCCGCGTCCTCGAGTAGCGGTCAGATGTCACCCCTGCCTGCTAGGGTCCCCCCCCGAAGCGAGGGACGAAGACCTTGGGCCGACTGAAGTGGATTCTTCCGGATGGGGACCTCGAGGCGTCGACGCAAGCGCTCGTCGCGGAGCTGAACCTCCACCCGCTGGCCGCCCGCGTCCTCGTGCACCGCGGGTACGCCACGCCGGAGCAAGCAAAGGCGTTTCTCTCCGATGCCTTGACCGACCTTCCCGATCCCCTGCTGATGAAGGGGATGCGGGTCGCCGTAGCGCGGGTCGCGGCCGCGGTCCTCGGCAAGCAGAAGGTCACCCTCTACGGCGACTACGACGTCGACGGGGTGAGCTCGACGGCGCTGCTGTCGACGTTTCTGCGCCAGCTCGGCCACCCGGTCGAGACGTACATTCCCCACCGGCTGGGCGAGGGTTACGGGCTCAACTCCGCCGCGATCGAGAAGATCGCCGCCGATGGAACGAAGCTGCTCATCACCCTCGACTGCGGGATCACCTCCCACGCCGAGGTCAGCCTCGCGCAGCAGCTGGGCGTCGACGTGGTGGTCGTCGATCACCACGCGGTCCCGGAGACGATGCCGCCGGCGATCGCGGTGCTCAATCCGCTTCAGCCCGGGTGCGAGTACCCGACGCGCTTCCTCTGCGCCGCTGGCGTCACCTTCAACCTCTGCATCGGGCTGCGCAAACACCTGCGCGAGGGCGGCTTCTTCGCCTCCCGCGCCGAGCCGAACCTCAAGTCGCTGATGGACCTCGTCGCGCTCGCCACCGTCGCCGACGTGGTGCCGCTGGTCGGCGTCAACCGGCTGCTGGTTCGCCACGGGCTCAAGGAGCTGACCGCCGGCCATCGGCCCGGCGTCCGCGCGCTCAAAGACATCGCGGATCTCAGCGGCGAGGTGATCACCTCCGGCCACGTCGGCTTCCGGCTCGGGCCGCGGATCAACGCCGCCGGGCGGCTCGACGACGCGTCGGTGGGCCTGAAGCTGTTGTGCGCCGAGACTTACGAGGAGGCGCTGCCGCTGGCCCGCGCGCTCGACGCCGCCAACGCCGAACGGCAGCTGATCGAGAAGTCGATGATCGCCGCGGCGATCGCGCAGGGCGAAGCGGCGGTGGCGCGGGGCGCCCGCGGGCTGGTGCTCGCCTCCGAAGACTGGCACCCCGGGGTCGTCGGCATCGTCGCTTCGCGCATGGTCGAGCGCTTCCACCGCCCGGCGGTGTTGATCGGAATCCGGGACGGAGTCGGGCGCGGCTCGGCGCGCAGCATCGAGGGGTTTCACCTCTACGATGCGATCAAGGCCTGCAGCGGCCAGCTCAGCCGCTTCGGGGGGCATAAGGCAGCCGCCGGGCTCTCGATTCTCCCCGAGCACCTCGCGCGCTTCACCGCCGACTTCGAGAAGATCGCCGGCGAACGGCTGGGCGAAAACGATCTCGTCGGCCGCTGCAAGGTCGATGCGGTGGTGCGCCTGCAGGACATCGACGAGGCCGCCGTCGAAGCGCTGGCCCAGCTGGCGCCGTTCGGCATGGGCAACCCCGAGCCGGTGCTCGTCTCGCGCGGACTCGTCGCCCAGCCGCGCCTGCTCGCCTCGAAGCAGGCGGGCGAGCCCGGGCACCTCAAGCTGTCGCTCGAGGCGGCGCCCCAGCTCGACGTGATCGGCTTCCGGCTCGCCGACAAGTTGTCGCTCACCGAGGGGCCGGTGGATCTCGCCTACCAGATCAGCGTCGACGAGTTCCGCGGCCTCCGCCGGGTCCAGCTGAAGCTCAAGGACCTGCGCTCTTCGAGCTGAGCCTCGTCAGCACCCACTGCCGCATCAGCGCGTTGACCTCGTTGGCGTGGGCGAGGTGGGCGAGGTGTCCTCCGGGCACGGTCTGCAGCGTGACCTCGGCCCTTGCGTCCACCAGCACCCGTCGGAGGTTCTCGGCGTAGACCATGGGCACCACCCGATCTTCGCGGGGGTGCACCATCAGCACCGGCGCGCGGATCCGCGCGGCCTGGGCGACGAGCTGCTTCGTCGGATCACCGACGTTGGCCCGGACGCTGTTGCCCTGGATCTCCGGGCGCCTGTCGACCATCTCGAAGTCCGCCTCGGCGAAACCCTCGGGCACCGGGTCGGGCGCGCAGTTCATCCGCGCGTTGGTGACTGCCCACCGCTGGGCGAGGCCGCGAAAGGGCCACTTCACCATCCGGTGGGCGACAAAGCTCGACACCGGCTCGGCGAAGGGGATCTGCGTCAAGCGGATCGTCGGGTTCGCCGGGGTACCGATCGTCGCCAGGAGGATCAGCGCCCGGATGCGCTCGGGGTGGCGGGCGGCGAGGGTCTGGGCGACGCCTCCTCCGAAGCTGTTGCCCACCGGGATGAACTGGGTGAATCCGACGGCGTCGGCGATCGCCAGGGCTCCGTCGGAGAGGCGGTCGAGCGACATCACGCCGCCGCCGGGTGTCTGGCTCCGCCCAAAGCCCGGCAGGTCGATGGCGCAGACGTCTCCCAGCTCGCGGAGCGCGGGGACGGTCGCGTGCCAGTGGCCCAGGTGCGATGGGTTGCCGTGCAGCAGCAGGAACTGGAACCCCGCACTTCCCGGAAGGCCGGGGAGGTGGGCGAAGGTCAATGCCAGCGGCTCGCCGGCGACGCTCAGCGTCTGGGAACGGGCGAAGTCATAGAGCGAACCCACGCGTGGCGATCTGTCACGCTCCCCGGATGCTCGCAAGCCGGGGCGGATTGCCTCGCCCGAGCGCCCCCGCCCTTCAAGCCCCGCGTCCTCAAGGCAACCGGCTGGCGCGGCGGTTGCTCTGGAGAGCGGCATGACCATCGTGTGCGCCACCGACTTCTCCGACTCGTCCTTCTCCGCCGTCCGCGTCGCGAGCACCCTCGCCCACCGGCACAACCAGCCGCTGTGGCTGGTGCACGTCATGCCCCACAGCGTGCTGCTGCGCCGGGGGGCGACCCGTGAGCTCGCGGCGACCGAGGCGCTGTTGCTCGAGGCGGCGGCGCTGGCGAGCGAGGGCATCGTCGCCCAGACCGCGGTGCTGTACGGAACGCTGGCACCGGCGGTGGAACAGTTTTGCGCCGAGAAGGGAGCCCGGCTCCTCGTCGTCGGGGACAGCAACCACCCGCCGTCGCGGGCCCCTGGCTGGCTGGACAAGTTCACGTTCGGGGTGAAGACCCCGCTGCTGGTGGTCCGCGACCCGAAGCCGTTCGCCGCCTGGGCGCTGGGCGCGAATCCGTTGAAGGTGATGCTCGCGCTCGACCACAGCTGGAGCTCCGCGAGCGCCCGCGACTGGATCAAGCGCCTGTCGGAGTACGGTTCGCTGGAGGTGATCGCCGCCCACGTCTGGTGGCCGGCGGAAGAGTACGCGCGACGCAAGCTGCCCGTCCCGGAGGCCGGTGAGGCGCACACAGTGCTGAGCCACCTGCTGCGCGCCGAGACCGAAGCGGCACTGGCGAACCTGCCCCCGAACGTGACCCACCGGGTGCACCTGGAGATCGGCGTCGGACACGTCGGCGAGCAGTTGCTGGCGATGGCGGCCGCAGAGCAGGTCGACGTCCTCGTCCTCGGGACGCACCCCAACCGCGGCGCGCTCGCCCAGATGCGGTCGGTGTCGCATCAGGCGCTCGAGCTGGCGCCGATGTCGGTCGCGTGCATTCCGGGCCCGCCGGCGCCTTCGGCTCCGACGGGGCGCGCGCGCCGTGTCTACGACGCGACCCTGACTGCGGGGCCGGTGGGGCGATGAAACCCGCGGCGCTCCGCGTCGTGGTCGCCGACGATCAGCCCGAGGTGCGCGCCCTGTTGGTGGCACGGCTGCGGCGGTGCGGCTTCGCCGTCATCGAGGTCGAAGACGGCCAGGAGCTGCTCGAAGAGCTGGCGGCCCATGAGACGGATCTGGTGATCAGCGATTTGAACATGCCCCGGCTCAACGGGCTCGAGGCCCTCGGTGGGCTGCGCCGCACCAACTGGGTGACGCCCTTCATTCTGATGACCGGGTTCGGCGATGAGCCAACCCACCTCGAGGCGATGCGCCTGGGCGCGACCCACGTGTTTCACAAGCCCCTCGACTTCAAGTTCCTGATCGCCACCGCGCATCAGATCGTCGCCCACTGACCGACCGCCCGGCGGCCGGTCACTTGCGCTGGCAGAACGGACCCTTCAGGGCAGGTAGCTGTACCGGAAGCCGGTGTTCGGCTGGATCCCTGGCGTCGTCGCGGAGTTGACGTTGATCGGCGCCGCCGACTTGCCGTACGCGTCCTCGAGCCAGCTGGTCGCCGACGAGCCCTGGGTGGTGGTCGACACGCCGGTCATCGTCCCGTAGTGGTACTCCAGGTTGCCGTTGTCGAAGAGCTTCACCTGGAAGTTGAGGCTCTGGGTCGCTCCGAAGGCGCGCCAGTCTTCCCAGGAGACGATGGTGTACTCGTCGCCAGTGGCCGGGGTCCCGTCGGGGTCCCTCCGCAGGGTGTAGATGCCCGAGGTCAGCGACGGGTTGTTGCCCGCCAGGTCGTCCCAGAAGGGCGCGATGCTGCCGACCGGCGCCGCGTTCGCCGGGAGGGTGCGGTTGCTGGACACCGACGACACCGTGGTGGTGGTGGTGATCCACCCGTTGGTCCCGACGTAGATGGTCGGCACGCTCTGGCCGAAGTACTTCGCCGGGCTCGCCAGCGTCACCGGGTAGACCTTCTCGTCGGTGCCGCTGGTGCCCGCGTCGCCGAGGACCACCGGGGTGCCGCCGTCGGCGATGCTCTCGAAGCTGCCGGCGTCGAGCTGGGCAAGGACGTAGGGGAAGCAGGTCGGGTTGGCCGCGCCGGGGGTGCCGACCTGGGCGGCCGCGCCCCAGGTGGCGCCGCCGGTGCTGGGGCAGATCGACTGCGAGGCCCCGGCGGCGAAGAGGTTCTTCGCGTTCGGGGCGTCTGCCCGCACCGAGACGCCCAGCGCCGGCGCGGTGACCGCGTCCCAGACGAACTTGCTGTAGGGCGTGGCGGAGACGGTGAGGGTGAGGCTGCCGGTGGCGGCCAGCGTGAAGGCCGGGCCGTAGACGTAGGTGGCGGTGATCCCCGCCGCCGGCTGTCCGAGGTCGCTCGCCTGGGCCAGCAGCGCCCGTCCGTTCGCGGGCACCAGCACGCTGCCGGTGATGGTGTGGGTGTTGCCCCCGCCCAGGTCGAGCACCCAGCCGCTCAGATTGAAGGGTGCGCTGGTGTAGTTGGTGATCTCGATCCACTGGCCACTGGTGACCGCCGCCGCAGGGCGGGGGTTGAGCTCGGTGACCGCGATCTGCCCGGGGGTGAGCAGCCCCGAGCCCTGCACCTCGACCCAGCCGCCGGTCACCTTCACCAGCGCCGCGTAGGGCGTCAGCTCGACCTTCACCGGCACCGGGAGCGTCGCCTCAGTGAAGAAGGTGAAGCTGTCGCCCGTCGCCGGCGGCGTCGCCGGCACGAGCACGTCGGTCTCGGAGTTGTTGACCACGCCCGCGCCGAAGGCGGTGAGGTTGGTCGCGATCTTCGAGTAGGCAAGCACCACCTTCCCCCGGGTGAACAGCTGCGCCTGGAAGGTCGACAGCGCGGTCGAGTCGGAGAAGAGGGCGACGTTGGTCCACTGCACGATCAGCCGCTGCTCGTCGCCGACGGTGTCGACCTGCCAGGTGATGGCGCAGGTGCCGACGGTGCAGTTGAGGTCCTTGAGCGCCACCGCGACCGACAGCGGGAACAGCTGGGTCCCGATCGGAGTGGTGGGCGTGGTCGGCCCGGTCTGGGCCACGGTGCCGAGCACGAGGAAGCCGTCGGGCGAGATGCTCACCGAGTCGGTGCTCACCGCGCGCCCGAACAGGCGGGTGCTGAAGGGCCCGATGTTGACCACCGACGCGGTGGTGTCGCCGGAGATTCCCGCCGGGGTGCCGGTGCTGGAGATGTCGACGAAGACGTCGCCCGGCGCGTTCTTCTTCACGTTCGGCAGCCCGACGAGGGTGGTGCCCGCGGTGACGGTGTGGCCGGTGATCGTCGACTGGCCGCCGGCGGGGACCTTGGCGCCGAAGGTGAGCGCGCCGGGGGTGGTGACGGTGACCGACACCGTCTTCGGCGCGATCGCGTCGCCGGCGCCGTTGTCGGCGTTGAGCACATAGGCGGTGACCGGGCGGTTGGGGAACACCGTCGCCATCCCGGTGTCGACCGACCCGGCGCTCTCGAAGACGGTGGCGCCGCTGTCGGTGATTCGCACGTGGCGCGCGTTGGTCACGTTCCAGCTGAGCACCACCGGCTCTCCGCCGGCGGCGATCGTCGCCTTGTCCGCGGTGAAGGTGTTGAACCCCGGCAGGCCGATCACCGTCGCCGACTTCTCGAGCTCGGCGATCGCGCCCCGGGTGTTGCTCGCGACGAGCTTGACCTTCACCACGCCGGTGGCGGGCGCGATCACCTGGCGGTTCCCGGACGCCGCCGTGGCCGCATCGGGGGCGAGGTAGACGAGGGCGCCGTCGACCCACAGCTCGACCCGCTCGGCGCCGGTGGTCTTCCACTGGACCGCGAAGCTCGCGCCGCTGCGCACGTAGCCGGGCACGAGCAGCTGGTCGACGGTGACGCTGCCGCCGATGCGTACCTGCAGCGGGCGGCTGACCTTCGCCGTGCCCAGGGTGAGCTCGAGGGTGTAGTTGATCAGCCCGTCGATCGGCGCGTCGGCGGCCACCATGTCGGTGAAGGCGCCAGCCGCCACCTTCGCTGGGTCGGTCACCGTGACCAGCGCCGCCGCGACGCCGTTGCGCGTCAGCGTCAGGCTGCCTCCGCCGCTGGTGGTCCAGCCCAGGGCCACTGGCTTGCCAGGCGCGGGCGCCGCGCCGGTGACGCCGAAGGTGAAGATCGCGATCCCCACGGTGACGTCGACGGTCGCTGTCTTCCCGTCGGCGGTGAGCTGGTACTGGGTCGACTGGCTCGGGTGGACGCGGACCGCGCCCGACTGCAGCTGTCCGCCGAGGTCGAGGTCTGCGCCGCCGACCGGCTTGAGGCTGACCGCCGCCGCACCCGGGGCGCTCCAGACGAGGGTGGTGAACGCGCCCGCGGGGATCACCCGGGGCACCGCGTCGAAGACCAGGCTCTGGGCGCTGCCGCCGACCGTCACCGAGGCGGTGAGCGAGTCGGTGCCGCCCGGCCCGCGCGCGGTGAGGACGAAGAGCGCGTCCCTGGCGAGCATCACCTCAAGCGACCCGGTGGCCGCGGCGGGGTCGATCGCCAGCGCGCCCTTACCGACCTGCTCGAGCGAGATCGCGGTGGCGTCCTGGGTCTCCCACTTGAGCGTCGTCTTGTCGCCGGGCGCGGCGAGGGTCGAAGGCGTCGCGGTGAA